>JAYSTV010000497.1:0-5886 GCA_043719425.1 Acidimicrobiia bacterium
GCCAGATTGATTAGCCCCGCTTCGGTCGTCGTGGCCCCGAACACGCTCACGACAACCGACGAAGGATCGCGGCCAACTCGCTCGCACGAAGCGCGCAACAGCGCGAGCCGACTTTGCAGGGAACTGCGAGCTGATATCGGCAACCATCCGTCGGCCCACGCAGCTACTTCACCGAGGACTCTTGGTCCGGCTCCCCCGCCGAGATGGACCGGGGGGCCGAGGGGTTGTGCTGGCTTGGGCCACTGCCACGACGGGCTGAACTGCACATGCTCACCTTCGTAGGTACCCAGATCATTGGTCCAGAGCGCTCGCATGGCCGCGACGCTTTCTCGGACTCGCGCCCAGCGAGTGGCGAAGTCGGCGCCGTGGTTGGCCATCTCCTCGCGATTCCAACCGAAGCCGACCCCCAGCTCCACGCGGCCCCCACTCAGATGGTCAAGGGTGGCCACCTGCTTTGCCGTCCAGATCGCATCTCGTTGAGCAAGCAACAGCACGCTGGTGCCAAGTCGGATTGTGCTCGTGACAGCCGCCGCCATGGAGAGTCCAACGATCGCATCATGTAAGCGCGCGTAGGGCACGGGGAGTGGTTCGCCGGAAAGCGAACCCGGCCAGGGTGACTCTCGACTCTGCGGGATATGACTGTGCTCTGGGAGCCACAAGCTTTCGAAGCCACGCTCCTCGGCGGCGCGAGCGAGTTCGTCGGGACGAATCGTCGTATCAGCAGTGAGCAGCGTGACGCCGAGGCGGAGTCGCGGGGAGGTCGGCGTCGTCATCGAATCGGCGTGGCGGTCGCGGCTGCGTCGCCGTACCGCACTTTTAGTTCGCGTTTGAGAACTTTTCCGCTCATGTTTCGCGGAAGCGGCCCGTCGGTCAGCACGAGGTACCGCGGGCGCTTGTAGTCCGCGAGTTCTTCACACCGCTCCAACACTGACGATGGCGACAGACGTTCGCCGTTGGTCCATGCGACAACGAGCGGAGTCTCACCCCATCGCGAGTCGGCAACGCCGATGACCGCCACTTCAACTATGCCTGCCAGCCCGGCCAGCGCCCTCTCGATCTCGGCCGGATACACATTCAAGCCTCCGCTGATCAACATGTCCTTCTTCCGATCGACCACGAACAGGTAGCCCTCATCGTCGAGGTACCCCAGATCACCGGTGTGCACGACCCCGTTGGCCAGTGTCTTGGCCGACTCCTCCGGCAAATTCCAGTACCCCTGCATGATTTGGGGTCCGCCGACGGTGATTTCACCGACGACGCCCGCGGGCACCGAACGCCCGTCGTCGTCAACAATCCCAACGGAGCCATGCATCACCGGGAGCCCGGCGGAGCCGACCTTTCGGATGGCGTCATGTCCTGGAAGGATCGTGGCCGCCGCCGACACTTCCGTGAGACTGAAACCCTGGAACATCGGAATGCCCCGTGCCTGAATCCTCTCAATCAGAGGGACGGGAACGGGCGCACCGCCCGATGACGCAATGCGCCAGCTCGAGAGATCGGCCGTGGCGAAGCGGGCGTGATCAGCCAGTTGTTGGTGAATAATCGGCACGGCGAGAAGTGCGGTCACCCGTTCCTCTTCGAAAAGAACGATCAGACGGTCAACGTCGGCGCTCGGTTCCAGAACCAAGCGGGCCCCGGCCCAGTAGGTGAACAGGAACACGGCCAGTCCGCCGGTGAAGGCCAACGGGAACGGAAGGGCCACGCGGTCTGACCTGGTTAGCTCGATCGCTTGCGCCCAGCCTTGTGAGGCGACATTCCACGAGCCGTGGGTCAGGATCGCTCCCTTCGGATCGCCGGTCGTGCCCGAGGTGTAGCAGAGGAAGGCTGGGGTGTCATCGGACGTCTTCGCGTTCCGCATCGGACTTTCCCGGCGTCGCTCGGGCGGAGCTGGGAAAGTCATCGACCGAAGATCCTCAGCGCGCAGAACAATCGCGGTCTGCTCGATCCCCACGCAAACACTGGCCAACGCTGCGTCGGTCACGACGATCGATGCGCCGGCGTTCGCCACCACAAAGGAGACTTCAGCGGCGGTAAAGCGGACGTTGAGCGGCACGACGATCGCCGCCAGCTTCCACGCGGCGATCGTGACTTCGATCCACTCGGGGCAATTCAGCATCAAGAGGGCGACCCGATCTCCCGACCGCACACCCAGCTGTCGAAGGTGCTCAGCGACCACCGTCGAGCGATCATCGAGCTCACGCCACGTGATGGACCGTCCGCCGAAGCGAATCGCCACCTCGTTCGGACACCAGCGGGCCCAATGCAATCCGATGTCAGCGAGGTTCACGGTGCTTGCTTTCGCGTTCGGGGGGTGATCTCCGCAGTATGCATCGCCGTGAGCATCGCCGGCGAGCCGACGACGGCTCGCTACCGGTAGCGGGCGCCGACTCCCTAGCTTGACAAGGTGCTCACCTCAGGAATCAGACCGACGCGACCCGAGCAGTCATGACGACCTCAGCGCTTCGTGGCCGAGGAGTCCTCATCGTTGGCGCCAGCGGCGGACTCGGCCGGGCGATCGCCGAAGCGCTCGCCGCACACGGCGCAGTTCTGACCCTCGTCGCTCGTTCCGCTGAACGGCTCGATGCGCTCGGTGTGGCCGGAAAGAGACTTGCGCTCGACCTGCGTGACCCCCGGTCATGCGAGATTGCGGTCGAGAGCGCTCAGGCGTATGCCGGCCGACTCGACATCGTGATCAACGCGGTTGGTGTCGTGGCTTTCGGCGCCGTCGATGAACTCACGGTGGACACCATGGAAGACCTCTTCATGACCAACACGTTCATTCCCATTGTCTTGGCGAAGGCGGCCCTCGGCGCTCTTGGCCAGGGCGGCGTGATCGTCAACATCTCGGGAGTGATCGCCGAGCAGAACCTTCCCGGGATGGCGGCCTATGGTGCCTCCAAAGCCGCCGTTCGCTCGTTCGACGAGGCCCTCACCCGAGAAGCGAAGCGCCGCCACATCCGGGTCATCGACGCACGACCGCCCCACACCGAGACGGGACTCGCCCAACGCGCAATCGAGGGAGTGCCGCCGAAGATGCCCACCGGTCTCTCCGCCGCGGCCGTCGCCTCCGTGATCGTGGATGCGATCCTGGGTGACACGAGCGATCTCCCGAGTTCAGCCTTCACCACGTCGTAGAAACTTCAGCGCCCTCCAAGCAACTCGGCGAGGGCGATGACGTCGTCGGGCTGGTGTGGCGACGGGATAGACACCAGGCAAAGATCGACGCCGTAGGAATCGAACTGGGCAATGTCAGTCAGTACCTTGTCGGTTCTGTCGTAGCGAAGCAGGTTGGACACGGTGATCGTCGAAGGGTCGCGGTCGATAGCCGCGCAGTGTCGATGAAGAACGTCGAGCTTGCGCCGAAAGGTTTCGAAGTCGAGGGCGGGGGCATTCCAGTGGTCAGCGTGCCGCGCCACCGCACGAAGGGTGCGCTGCTCACCCTGTCCACCGATACAGATGGGCGGACGCGGTTGTTGGAGGGGTTTCGGAATCAGCAACGCATCGTGCAATTGGTAGAACGTTCCCTCGAACGTCGTTCGCTCCTTGGTGAGCAGCGAGTCAATGACCGTGAGACCTTCGTCGAAGCGATCGAAGCGCTCCTTCATCGTGCCGAGCGGCAGCCCGTAGGCGCGGCACTCTTCCTCAAACCAACCAGCACCGAGTCCGATCTCCAGGCGACCGTTCGACGCGATGTCGACCGTGGCAATCATGTTGGCGAGCACGGCCGGATGCCGGTACGGCATGGCCGACACCAGCAGCGCGCCGCGAATGCGAGATGTTCGCGCCAACAACATCGCCAGCGCCGTCCAACCTTCAAGGCACGGTTGCGTTGGTTCGACAAAGAGCGGGTAGAAGTGGTCGAAGAGCCAGCCCGACTCGAACACGGGAAGCTGATCGGCGGCGGCCCAGCATCGATCGAGGGCCTCCCACGTGGTCTTGTGCTGGGCCGTGGACAGGGCGAAACGCATTGGCCGACGGTAGTTCGCTACTCGTAGACGAGGCATCCGTCGTCGAGGTCAACGGCGGGTAGCGCGTCCTTTTCCATCCAGTAGTCCTGAGAATGCTGCCACTCCGGTTTGTCACCCCGCTTGGGCATGAGGTGCATACCCCGCATGAGGTAGTTCGGGTTGAAGTTCTCCGGGTCGACCCACGGCCCGAGGGTCATCTCCGCTTCGTTGGACCGGAGCGTCGGGGTCACCTTGCAGGCGCCGAGACCATCCATGTGTTTGAGCAGACGGCAGGTGAAGTCGCCCAGCAGATCCGCCCGAAGGGTCCAACTGGCCCGGAAGTATCCGAACACCCAGAGCAGGTTCGGCACACCCGTAAACATCATGCCTCGGTACGTCACCGTTTCGCTGAGGTCCAACGGTTGCCCATCCACCGTGAAGGCGATCTCGCCGAGGACGGCGAGATCGAACCCGGTCGCGGTGATAATCACATCGGCGATGAGCTCCTCCCCGCCCCTGGTCCGGATTCCTTTTTCCGTGAAGCTCGCGATCTCGTCGGTCACGACCGAAGTCCGTCCTTCGCGGATTCCGGCGAACAGATCACCGTCGGGCACAAACGCGACCCGCTGCTGCCACGGCCGATAGGTCGGCGTGAAGTGCTTCTGGACATCGAAGCCCTCAGGCAGAAGCTCCGTGACCGCTTTGATCAACTCATCGCGAACGAAGTCCGGCGCGTCCTGCGCGAGCTGCGTGAGAAGTCGTTGATCGTGAAGGATCTTGCGACGGACAATCTCGTGAATCCAGACCGGGTCGACATCGATTTCACGCAACGTGTCGGCCAGCTCGTTGGCGTTTCGTTTGGCCACGAAGTACGTCGGCGAACGTTGCAAAACGGTCACATGCGCGCACTCGTTGGCGATGTTGGGAACGATCGTTGCCGCTGTTGCCCCGGAGCCGATCACGATCACTCGTTTGTCGGTGAGATCCACATCGTCGGGCCAGGTCTGCGGATGCACGATTCGCCCAGCGAACTGATCCATTCCCGGCCACGTCGGCGTGTACCCCTGATCGTGGCGGTAGTAGCCCTGACACATCCAGAGAAAGTTGCAGGTGAATCGGCGAACCTCATCGGCCGCCGAGTTGACCGCCTCAACACTCCACAGGTTCGTCTGGCCCGACCACGAGGCGGCCGCGATTCGGTGTTGGTACCGAATGTGGCAGGCGAGATCGTTCTCATCGATCACCTCGCCCATGTAGCGCCGGATTTGTTCGGCGGTGGCGATCGGTGCCCCACCCCACGGCTTGAACCGGTATCCGAACGTGTAGAGATCACTATCGGACCGAATGCCAGGATAGCGGTGCGTGAGCCAGGTGCCGCCGAAGCCCTCAAGGGCATCGAGGACCACGAAGGTCCGCTCGGGACATTGGGTGGACAGGTGGTAGGCCGCGCCGACGCCGGAAATTCCGGCTCCGACGATCAGTACATCCATATGTTCCGTGCTGAGCGTCGTTGCCTGCATGCTGTCCGACATCGCCTCAGTCTGTCGTGCCTGACGTTTCGCCGTTCGCCACCCTCATACAAATTCCGGCCGGCCGATCCGCACCTCGACACCGGGCGACCACAGCACCACCGGTTCGCCTTTCGGCGCGGAGAGTCCTGCCGCCTGCACCAGGGAGCAATCCAGGCGCTCCACCGTGGCCTCGTGGAGCGGCCATCGGGCATGGTCCACGCGGGCCCACAGACGACGGCCGAGAAAGGTCGACCCGAGGGCCCATCGAGCCGACAGAAAGTGCTGAAGCACGGTCGGCTCGGCGATCGCCGGACCCTTGCGGACCTCGATGATCGACTGCGCACCACGTGTCTTTCCTGGCCAGCGTCGAACGGACGAGTACCGGACAACATCGGGCTGCGGGTGTTCGATGGCCATGCGGGCCCAGC
>JAYSTV010000498.1:0-2438 GCA_043719425.1 Acidimicrobiia bacterium
GTGGCCCTCCGCCGCCGCTCGGGCAATCGTTCCGCCGGTGTTGATGCACTCGTCGTCGGGGTGGGCATGGAAGCAGACCAAAGTTGCCATGAGGCCTTCCACCGTAGTTGTCACCCGAGTCGCTCTCGGAGCGACCACAAGCACAAAAACGAGTCGCGTGCGCTCGCTAGCGCTTCTTCCCCTGCTTACGGGGCCTCGGGGTCGAGCCCTCCCACGCGCCACCGGCAGCGGCGACCTTGGCCGCTCCCGAGGTGATGTCGCCACCGGCCGACAGCGTGCGGCCGATGGTCGCACGTGCGGCGGCGCCCTGCGCCGAGGTGATGACGCCGCTTTGACCACCCAGACGCTTGCGTAGACCCGTCCACCGCTCCTCGCGCTCCTTCAGCCACGCCAGGATCGGCGAAGCCACGAAGATCGACGAATAGGCGCCGGTGAGCAGACCGATGAAGAGGGCCAGACCGAAGTCGCCGAGTGCCGTGGCGCCCATGAATCCAGCGCCGATGATCAGCAGCGAGAGCACCGGCAAGATGGCCACCAACGAGGTGTTCAACGACCGCATCAGCACCTGGTTCATCGAGAGGTTCACGATGTCGGTGTAGCCAAGCCGACCGGTCGGGCCGACCTGCTTCTCGTTGTCAGCGACCTTGTCGAACACGACGATGGTGTCGTAGAGCGAAAAGCCGAGAATGGTGAGGAACGCAATCACGGTGGCCGGCGTGACTTCGAATCCACTCAACGCGTAGATGCCAACGGTCACGATGATGTCGTGGACCACGGCGGCGAGCGCAGCCACGGCCATCTTCCATTGGAATCGCAACGACACCCACAATGCGATGACAAAGAAGAACACCACAAGGGCCTGCTGGGCCTTCTTCGAGACGTCCTTGCCCCACGACGGTCCGACGAAGTTCACGTTGACGTCTTTGGCCCCAACGTTCGGTCCCGCGGCCTTGGCCAGCGCGGCGGTGACCTTGGCGCGTGTGTCGTCAGTCGATTTCTCGGCCCTCACCCGAATGCGCTTCTCGCCGCCGGCGATGACTTCTTGGATGGTGACGCCACGACCGACAATCGGGCCGACCGCGTCACGGGCCTTGGCGACCGTCAACGTTTTGGTGGGGACCTCCCACGAGGTGCCACCCTTGAAGTCGATGCCGAGTTTGAGCCCTCGACCAGCGAGCGCGACGAGGCCAACGATGATGACCGTGAGCGAGATTGCCGCCCAGGTCTTCCATCGACGGATGAACTCGTAGTTGGTGGCGCCCGTGGTGAGCTTGCCCCACAGTGACTGATGCTTGACCGGGACGACCGGCGAGTCGATGGTGGTCACAGCTGCGCTCCCTGCGTTGCCGAGCCGGGAATGAGCCGCCCGCCCGATGGTGTGATTTTCGACGGACCCGACCCGGCACCGCCGACGAAGCCGCTGCGCTTCATCTGTTGCTCCGCAATGAGCGTGACAATCGGGCGAGTGAAGGCCCACGCCACGATGAGGTCGAGCGTGGTCGAGATGAGAAGGAAGAGGGCGAATCCTCGGACCGAGCCGACGGTGAGGAAGTACAACACGGCCGCGCCGATGAGCGACGTGAAGTCGGCGGCGATGATCGTTCGAAACGCGCTCTTGAACCCTCGTTCGACCGACTGAGCGACGTTGCGACCGGCCCGCATTTCGTCACGCATCCGTTCGAAGAACACGACGTAGGAGTCGACGGTGGTGCCGAACGACACGATGATGCCGACTACGCCGGAAAGGCTGAGCGCAAGCCCCTGCTTCTCGGACAGGAACGACACGAGCGTCCACATCAGCCCGCCCGAAACCACGAGGCCGAGCACGACGACGAAACCGAGTTTGCGGTAGTAGAAGACCATGTAGCAAGCAACCAGCAAGAGGCCGATCAGGCCCGTCAGCAAGCCCGCCCGCAACGAGTCCTTGCCGAGTGACGCCGACACGCTCTGCACCGTCTGCGGTATCAGGGTCACCGGGAGAGAACCGAACTTGAGCGCCGTGGCGAGGTCCTTCGCTTCACGCTGCTTGAAGTTGCCAGAAATTTCGGCCCGACCGGCGAAGCGCTTCGTTTGGATGACCGGGGCCGAAAGGGCTTCACCGTCGAGCACGATGGCGATGCGCTGCTGATAGTTCTTCTCGGCCATGGCGTCCCACAGCGCGGCGCCCGTGCCGTTGAGCCGCAGGTCCACAGTCCACTGGCCCGTCTGGGAGACGACCGCTGAGGCCGTGTCGACGACGGCGCCCTGCACCTCGGCGGGGCCGAGGAGGTAGCGACGCGAATCCGGGTCGTTGCGCTTCTCCGGCAAGATGACGGTCTTTTCCGGTGAATCCTCCCCGATCGCGGTGGTGGCCAGGCTGGTTGGCAAGTTCGGGTCAACCACCGACGGCACGATCGTGGTGGCGGCAACGCCTCCGGCGATCGTGGTGGTGGCCCCGG
>JAYSTV010000499.1:0-2436 GCA_043719425.1 Acidimicrobiia bacterium
GGTTTAGCCGGTAGCGGGCTCGAGTCCGCGTAGCGAGTCGAGCGCTGTCGTGAACGACGTTGCCCATGGCCAGTTGGTCGGCATGCGAAGTGTTGGTCGTCCGGAGCGGTTGACGAGCCTGCCGGTGATCGCGAGCAGTCGGGTCCGCAGCGTGCGGGCGACGACGAGTTGGTTGTCGACGCGGACCTTGCCGGCGATCGCGGTCCAGCGGATCATGTTGTGCGCGAGGACTGCGCATTGCAGCCAGGCACTGTTGGCGTGGAAGTTGCCGGACGGGACGTGCTCGAGCCCGGTGCCGTATTTGAGGTCGCGGGTCGCGAGTTCGACGACGGCGTGTTGACGATGAAACTTGTCGACCTCGACAGCGTCACCAGCGAGATCGGTGAGGAACCCGAAGTGGCGCCAGTCGGGCCACAACTTCAACTGTTCTTTGTCGGTCAGCGCGTGCGTCGAACGATCAGTCGGCGTGTCACCTTCTGCTTCCTGGTCCCGGTGGTGTAGTCGCATTCGGCGACTTCGGCTTCACCGTCGCAGGTGTAGTCGATCTTGCGCCATGCGGTCTCCGGGATCGCGGTGATGGCTTTGTTGATGCCTTTGGTGTTGGTCCTGACGGCCATGGTGTAACGCACGTCCAGGCGGTTCAACGTGTTGATCGTGTCGTTGGACCAGAACCCGGAATCGACCCGGATCGTCAACCCGCCGGTGACCCTGGCGCGGCGGACCCGGGCGACGAGCTCGTCGATGAACCGACGCGCCCCGCGTTGGGTGTTCGCTGATCCTTTGCGCATCCGAGCGTGCAACACCTCACCAGTGTCAGCGCGGGTCGCCACGATCGGGTGATAGCCGAGCTCATGCGTGTAGCCGTATCCGGCGCCCTGTTTCTGTTTGCCGTCGACAGCGCAGATCGTCGAGTCGATATCGATCACCATCTTGTCGACAGGTTGCACGCCCGCCGCCCACGCCCGCTCGATCGCTTTGCCGTTGACAGCTTCGAGCTGGCGGACATGACCGAACGTGAACGCGCGCAGGAACGTCCCGAGCGTCGACGGCGCCATCACCCGATGACCGAGCACACTCGCGGTCGACCCGGCGCGCAACATGTCAGCATGATCGATGTGCGTCGCGCCGGCGATCATCGCATGAGTCAACGTCAACACCTTGCGCCACGGGTGCGCCCCACCAGTGCGGCCACCGAGCTTCACCGTGCCATCGATCAAGGACTCCAAACCGAGCCGATCCGACAGCGTCGCCGTCAACAACAAGCCGGCGTTCGCCACAAGATTCGGGTCATCGAAAGACACCTCGACGCGGTCTATGGCATGCGATACTCGTGTCACTGAAAGTGTCTCCTGATGGCTGGCTGTTGTTGATGTAAGAGACCAAGGTCGTCCCAGCCCAGGAAACCTTTCACGCGGATACGCGACCTACCTCACACCCTGACCATCGGTGGATCGAGGCTAAGAGCGCGCGCCGATAGGCGGTTGAGTTGGTGACCATCCACTGGTCGTGAGGTTGGCCCTGTTTTTATTCAGGGTGCGAATCCAATCGAACGACCAAGTGGAGGTCACCGTCATGCTCGCACTTCATCCTCGTGTTGTCACGGCTATCTGGGCGGCGGTCGAACCGCGACTGCCCAAGGTGGTCGACGACCATCCGTTGGGCTGTCACCGGCCACGGCGCGACGACTTCGAATGCTTCCAGGCGATCCTGTTCCGGCTCGTCACGGGCTGCTCGTGGGATGTTGCCGGCCGCCTCGGGAAAGGCTCCGAAACCACGCTGCGACGACGTCGCGACGAATGGTGGCAGGCCGGGGTGTTCGACGGTCTGGTCGACGAAGCCTTGGAAGGCTATGACCGGATCATCGGGCTTGACCTGTCCGAAGTAGCCGTCGACGGTTCCCAGCACAAAGCACCCTTCGGTGGTGAAGGAACCGGACCAAACCCTGTTGACCGGGGCAAATGCGGATGGAAGTGGTCGATCGCGACCGAACGCAACGGGATCCCGATCGGCTGGGAACAAGCAGGCGCGAACCGCAACGACTGCGTGCTGCTCGCCGCCACCCTCGACGCGGTCGACGCCCGCGGTCTGCTCGCCGACATCGAAACGTTGCACCTCGACCGCGGCTACGACAACCGGATCGTGCGCGCCCTGTGTGTCGAGTTGGGCATCGATGATCTCGTCGCCGCGAAGCGACGCAAACCCGGCAAAGGCAAGACCCTCAAGAAGAAGCCCGTGTCGCTCGGCATGCGCTGGCCCGTCGAGCGGACGAACTCGTGGATGTCGAACTTCGGGCAACTACGCCGCAACACCGACCGCTTCATCCACCACCGACTCGACCAGATCGCACTCGCCGTCGCCCTCGTGATCACCATCAAACTCGTCAAATGGTCAGACCGCTGGAGCCCAACCAACTGACCTACCGGCGCGCGCTCTAAG
>JAYSTV010000500.1:0-5878 GCA_043719425.1 Acidimicrobiia bacterium
CTCGTCGGCCGCTGCCGCGGCCGACGGCGCGTCGGCCAAGATCGAGGCCGTGGGTGCCGTGGTGTTGGTTCGTGATGTGTCGGACCTCCGGCGACGCGACCAGCTGATCGCCACGAAAGACGCGTCGATTCGCGAAGTGCACCACCGGGTCAAGAACAACCTGCAGACGATCTCGTCGTTGTTGCGCTTGCAAGGGCGCCGGCTCGAATCGCCGGAAGCAAAGGAGGCCATCGAGGAGTCGGTTCGACGAATCCGTTCGATCGCCCTCGTGCACGAAACCCTGTCCCGCGATGTTCGTGACGCAGTGCCGTTCGACGACATTGTTCGTCCGCTGATGCGAATGGTGGAGGAAGGTTTGGCCTCTCCGGAGCGGCCCCTTCGGTTCGTGCTCGACGGAACGATTGGTGACCTTCCGCCCGAGACGGCGACGCCCTTGGCGGTGGTGCTCACGGAACTCCTGCAGAACGCTGTGGAACATGCCTATCCGGCGGGTGCAACACCGATCGCTCCGAACGCCTCGCATCAGTCCGGCGAGATTCGGGTGCGACTGGCCAATGACCACGACGGTCTCACCGTCGAAGTTCGCGACGACGGCGTTGGGCTGCCCGAAGGGTTCTCGCTGTCGTCGTCGACCAGCCTCGGACTGTCGATCGTGCGCGCGCTGGTAACGACCGAGCTCGGCGGCGTGATCTCGTTCCGAAACGAACATGGCACCGTCGTGTCGCTTCGTATTCCACGCGTCGCCGACCCCCGCGCTCGGTAACGCTCGACGGCCGCAGACGTGCACCATCGGCCTGCGCTGGACCGACGGCGGCGGAGTGGTCGTCGACTCAGGCCGTGACGAGCTGGATTCCCGAGCTCGCTCCGCCAGTGCCCGGTTTCTATAGTGCGAGTCGAACATCGCCTCGGCCAATAACCAGATTCTTTGTGGCGAACAAGTCACCGAGGGCGAGCGCGTCGGGTTTGTTCCTCGTAGTCCCAGGGTGCTCACACCAGATGGCTCGCCGAACGAAGCGCCACTAGGAACGTCGGACGCGCGCCAGGATCTCGTCGGTTGACGCGCCGAGCGCTTCTACCGGCCCGGGCCGTTCTGTCCAGCCGCTGAAGCCAACCGGCGAGGCGGCCAGGCGGTAGGGCTTCTCGCCGGCGGCCTCGTCGCCCGGCATCTGGACCCATGCCCCGCACGCGTCGATTTGTTCATCGGCAAGTGCATCGGCGAGCGAATTGATCGGCGCGAACCACACGTCGCACTGATCGAAACGTTCGACCCACGCGGCGTATGGCTCAGCAGCAAATGCGGCGTCGAGCAGTTCGATAAGCGCGCGTGCGTTCGCGCCCCGCTTGCCGGCCGAGGCGAATCGTTCGTCGGTCGTCCACTCGGGTGCGCCGAGTGCTCGCACGAGGGTGGGCCAATGACGATCCTGTTCGAGGCCGAGCAGCCAAAAACCTCGCCCGTCGCCAGCCATGTAGGAGTTGATGATCGGCGCCGCCATTTCCGTCCGCGGCCTCGTCGCACTGATCTTGCCGAAATATTCGCGGATCGACAGGTCCCAGCCGTTCACGTAGACCCCGGTGCGCAGGAGCGATGTATGCACAAGTCGGCCCTCGCCGGTGCGGGTTCGCTCGAACAGCGCTGCGCAAATTCCGGAGACGATCGAAATGGCGGTGGTGTGGTCACCCATTCCCGACCTCGAGCCCGGGGGAAGCTGACCGGGCGGCACCATCGAATGGGCGATGGAAGATCGAGCCCAGAACGCACCGATGTCGTAGCCGGCGCGGTCGCGATCGGGGCCTTCGAGCCCGTAACCGGTCACCGACGCGTAGATGATCTTCGGGTGGCGCGCCTGCACGGTGGCGTGGTCAAAGCCAAGGCGCTCAAGGGCGTCGGGTCGGAGGTTGGTGAGGAACACGTCGGCCTCGGCCAGCAGCGCGTCGAGCTCGGCCCGAGCTTCGTCGCCTCGAAGATCAAGCATCACGCAGCGCTTGCCCCGATTGTCGAGCTCATAGGGAGGGACCCGCGCCTGCTCGATGCCGAGATTGCCGAACAGATTTCGCATCGGATCACCGGCCGGGCCTTCAACCTTGATGACCTCGGCCCCCCAGTCGGCGAGGATGCCTCCGGCGCCAGGACCCGCCACCCAGATTGCCAGCTCGACCACTCGGACACCTTGAAGCATGCGAGCACGCTAACGCCGTGGCGACCGAAACACCCATGGGAGCTACGGTCGTCGTTGATGATCGAAATGCCCCTGATCGTCGCCCACCGCGGCGCGTCGAAGACGTGTCGCGAAAATACCCTCGGCGCGTTCGTTGAAGCGAAGCTTCAGGGGGCGGCCATGGTTGAACTCGACGTGCGGCGAACGGCCGACGACGCGCTCGTTGTTCACCACGACGCCACCGTGACTGGAGTGGGACCGATTGTTGCTGCGGTCAAGTCTGAGCTTCCTTCGTTTATCCCCTCGTTGGCGGAAGCACTCGACGCTTGCGTCGGGATGCAGGTCAACATCGAGATCAAGAACGATCGAACCGAACCGGATTTCGACCCCAACGACTTCGTTGCCGCCGCCGTTGTCGCGCTCCTTGATGAACGCGGCGATGGTGATGCCATGTTGATCTCGTCGTTTCGGTTCGAGACCATCGACGTGGTTCGTGGACTCGACGCCCGCCTCCGAACCGGTTTCCTTTTCACCAGAGCGCCGCTGTCCCCATTGCGATTGAAGGCGTTGTTGCAACGCACGGCCAACGCTGGTCACGTGGCCATCCATCCTTACCACCGAGGCGTGACCAGACGGATGTGCGACATCGCCCACGACGTTGGACTTCGGGTAAATACGTGGACCGTAGATGACCCGGGTCGTATGTGTGCACTCGCCCGCTACGGGGTCGATGCGGTGATCACGAACGTGCCATCAGTGGCCGTCGATGCCTTTCGCAGCGAGCGCCAACGCCGACGGTAATAGCGACGAGTAGAGCTCGAGATATCGAGAGGCCGACGCGCCCAAGGACAGGTGCTGCTCGACCCACGCTCGTGGCGTGTACTGATTCCATTTCGCGACGAAGTCGTCGAGCACTCGACACAGATCTGATGAGTTCCGAAAGCGTTCGCCGGTCACGCCGTCGGCAAAATACGGAACCGACGATGCCGGCACGTGGTCGACGCCGTAGCCGAATCGGTTCGGGTCGTGCCACGAACCCGGATCCCAAGCAAACACGGGGGCATTCGTCGCCATCGCTTCTTGATAGGCAAGACCCTGATTTTCGTGTTCGCAGAGGAAAATCAGCCCTCTCGATTTTGCCAGCATTGATCGGTAGGTGGCCTGATCGTGTTCGCGATAGACGAGCACCTCGTAGCGCAACCCGCGGGCGCGTAACGCCGCTTCGACCGGTGTGCGGATGGTGGCCCGAACCTCTGGTTCATTCCACCGAATCTTGTCGTAGATGACGAAGTCAATGGTCTTGTCGTGGTCGGAATAGTCCGGCCACTCCTGGAGGTCGATCCCGGCGAACCACACCCGGTTCTTTCCCGGATAGCCGGGCTCGAACATATCAGCGACCCACGAAGACGCAGCAAGGTAGAACCGTCGGTGCGGACCGTCCATCAAACGAGGGTCCACACTCGGATGGTCGTAGGGGCCGTGGCCAATCATCTGCGGATTTGGCAGGTCCCAGTAGTCGATCACGCCGGGATAGCCGGCCAGGCCGACGGGATAGTCCGGGTTGCGTCGGGCCAGTGCACCATCGTTGATCACGACATCGCATCCGGCTCGTTTCAGCGCCACGACCAGGCGATCGAAGGCCACCCCGAGCCCGGACACTCGCTGACCTCGGCGGGTGGAATGCACGATCCTGCGTAGCGCCCGCTTGACTCGACGGTCCCCCGAGAACCACGTGTCGCGCTCGAAGTCTTCGAAGAACAGCAGCACCGTCCGGTCCCGGTCCCAGTCGAGCGGTCGCCGGTGTCGTCCCAACCGAAAGGCCGAGACCCACAGGCGACCCAGCCAACGGGTCGGAGCTCGAACCAACTCATCCCAAACCACTCGGGGGGGTGACGCGCCCTTGACGCGACGATCACCCGAATGAAGCACGGACCCAAGTATCCACGCGTTGCGCCACCGGCTCAATGAGGCGAACGGCTCGACCTCGGCTACGCACTGAGGCGCTCGACCCGTTTGGGATCGGTTTGCGTTTGACTCCTCACGGCAGAACGAGATCGATGACGTTCGGTTCCCATCGAAAATTGAGGACCTCTGCTTCGCCGAGGTGATCCCCGTCGACCTGCCATGGAAACGGTCGATGGCCGACCACCCGAAGCGACTGCAGATCGTGTCGAACATCGGCGGTGGAAAGTTTCTCCAGTCGACCACCGCCGCGAAAGGCGGCGACCATGGCGCGCATCGTCGGACGAAGTCCCAGTGACTTGAGCACCACCGAGCCGAGCGATCGGTCGAGAGTGGCCTCAGGAACCAGGGAGAGCGGACGTGAACCGAGGTACGTGTACGGATCGGCGTTGAGACACACGGCGAAGTATCCATCGACGTGGTCGTTGGCGAACTCCACGCGAAACGCCGGCCGCTTGCGGTCATAGCGCCGTACCCACGTGTCGATGGCGGCATAGGCAAACAACGGGTGACCCAGGTAGCGCTTGAGCTGGCCGCGTCGCTCGACCTGTTCGACGACCGCGGCGTCGTAGCCCATGCCCACGTGGAAGCAGAAGAACCGCCCGTTCACATTGCCGAGTCCAACTCGGCGGATTGAGCTGCGGGCGAGAGCGCTCAGGAGCTGCCCGGCCGCTTCGACCGGTTCATTCACAAACCCGAGCGTGCGGGCGAAGACGTTGGTCGACCCGCCCGGAAGGACGGCAAGCGCCGTGTTCGACCGCGCTAGCCCATTGGCGACCTCGTTGACGGTGCCGTCGCCACCCATGGCCACGACCACGTCGACTCCGGTTGACACGGCGCCCTGGGCGAGGCGGGTGGCGTGCCCTCGACGCTTCGTTTCGAACACCGTCAAATCGTGACTTGCCGCCAGGGCATTTTGGATCATCACGCGTCCGCGAGCCGTGACCCCGGAGGCCGACGGATTGACGATGAACACGATCTTCACAGCGGGTCCCCAGCAGCTCTCGGCCTGCCGGCGGCGAGTGACTCCCGGCACACGAGTTCGTGCGAATTTTCACAAGCACGACGCGGGCGATCAGAATAGGCCGTCATGAACGTCGCCGTCTGCGTCAAGCAAATCCCCGATCCCGCAATTCCGGGCTCGTTGGACTCGTCCACCCATGCTCTCGTCCGCGAAGGAAAGCTCATCCTCGATGACTCCGACGCCTATGGCGTCGAAATGGCTCTGCGTCTCGTCGAGGCGGCTGGCGGCGGCGAGGTCACCCTCGTGTCGATGGCCCCGAACTCTGAGCAGAGCGGTCTTCGAACCGGTCTGGCCATGGGCGCCCACCGGGCAATTCTGGTGAGCGACCCGGCCCTCAAGGGTTCGGATGCGCTGAGCACCGCCAAGGTGCTCGCCGCCGCCATCAAGCGGGCCAATCCCGATCTCGTCATCGCCGCCACGGAATCGACCGACGGCTACACCGGTACTACCCCGGTGCAAATCGCCGAGCTGCTCGGCATGCCATCGGTAACGTTCGCCAAGAAGGTCACCGTGTCCGGTTCGACGATCTCCGTTCAGCGTCAAACCGAATCTGGCTACGACGATGTCAGCAGTTCGCTGCCTGCCATGGTCACCGTGACCGCCGGCGTCGTTGAGGTTCGTTACCCGTCGTTCAAGGGCATCATGGCCGCCAAGGGCAAGCCGCTCGAAGAACTGAAGATTGCCGACCTCGGCATCGACGCCTCGTCGGTCGGCTGGGCCGGCGCCGGACAAAAGG
>JAYSTV010000006.1:0-11047 GCA_043719425.1 Acidimicrobiia bacterium
CCATGTCGGGAACGGCAACGGGACGGTAAACGGGGCGAGCACAGCGAACGGAACTCGGCCCGCAGCCGTTGCCAGTGCGGCCGCTACAGCCACTCCGGCCACTCCGGCGACTCCGGCCGCGACCACTGCGGCCTCCGTGCCCGCGAACGTGTCGGCTCCGACCGCTCCGGCCGTTTCGGCTCAGGCACCCGTCCGGGCGACGCCAATCCCGGCGGGATCGACGGCGGAACCACTGCGAGGCGTGGCCGCCAAGATCGTGTCGAACATGGAGGCGAGCCTTCACGTACCCACCGCCACGAGCGTGCGCGACGTGCCGGCCAAGCTGCTCGAAGTTGAGCGCAACATCATCAACAGGTACCTGGCCCGCACCCGGGGCGGCAAGGTCTCCTTCACGCATGTCATTGCCTACGCGATCGCCAAGGCCCTCGATGCGGTGCCGGCCATGCGCAACACCTATGCCTCTGATGCCAACGGCGTGCCGCAAATCGTTCGCCATCCTCATGTTGGCCTCGGGATTGCTGTCGACGTGAAGAAGTCCGATGGCTCGCGCAGCTTGGTCGTGCCGTGCATCAAGGCCGCCGACACGTTGTCGTTTGCGGAGTTCTACAACGCCTATGAGGCGCTGATTGCCAAGGCCCGGACAAACAAGCTCGCAGTTGATGACTTCGCCGGCGTCACCGTGTCGATCACCAACCCCGGTGGTCTCGGCACGCGCCATTCCGTCCCGCGTCTTATGCCTGGCCAAGCGGCGATCATCGGTCTCGGCACCATCGACTATCCGGCGGCGTTCATGGCGGCCGATCCGGCGAAGCTCGCCGAGATCGGAATCGGCAAGGTCGTCACTGTTACGTCTACCTATGATCACCGGATCATCCAGGGCGCGGAGTCCGGTTCGTTCCTCGATCGCGTGCAGCGACTCCTGATGGGTGAAGACGGCTTCTACGATGAAGTCTTCGAGTCGATGGGCGTGCCTTATGAGCCGGCGCGCTGGAACCGCGATACCAACGCGGTGTCGTCGGATCGCAATGTCGCCGAAAAGGCGGCGGCCATTCAAGAGATCATCAACGCGTATCGCTCTCGCGGGCATCTCATCGCCGATCTTGATCCGCTCGACGCGAAAGCGCCCACGATGCCGGCCGAACTCGATCCGATCACGTGGGACATGTCGATATGGGACCTCGATCGGTCGTTTTACACGGGCATGGTCGGCGGAGCCGACGAGCACACCCTCGGACAGCTGCTCGGAATCTTGCGCGACGCGTATTGCCGGACCGTGGGCGTGGAATACATGCACATCATGGATCCCGTCCAGAAGCGTTGGATCCAAGATCATGTTGAGGGTGTCAACACCACCCTCGACGTGGCCACGCAGAAGCAGATTCTCAGTCGCCTGAACGCGGCCGAGGCGTTCGAGAAGTTCCTCCATCGCCGCTTCACCGGCCAGAAGCGCTTCGGCCTGGAAGGCGGCGAATCGGCCATGGTCATCCTCGATGTGATCTTGGATTCGTCGGCCGCGACTGGCGTGAACGAAGTCGTGATTGGCATGCCTCATCGCGGTCGTCTCAACACCCTCGTGAACGTGGTCGGCAAAGACGTGGCTACGTTGTTCCGCGAGTTCGAGGACATGCCGACGGGCTCCGTGCAAGGCTCCGGCGACGTCAAGTACCACCTCGGCGCGACGGGTACATACACAGGCCTCTCGGGTTCCTCGGTGACGGTCACGCTGTCCCCGAACCCGAGTCACCTGGAGACCGTCGATCCTGTTGTTGAAGGTATGGTTCGGGCCAAGCTCGACGGCACTGGAGTCGTTGGCGATACCTCAGTCATGCCCCTGCTCATGCACGGTGACTCGGCGTTCGCCGGACAGGGCGTTGTCCCGGAGACGCTTCAGCTCTCGCAGCTCGCTGGGTACAGGACGGGCGGCACGATCCACCTCGTGATCAACAACCAGGTCGGCTTCACCACCAACCCGGACTCGGCTCGCACGTCGACGTACTGCACCGACGTGGCCAAGACCATTCAAGCTCCGATCTTCCATGTGAACGGCGACGACCCCGAGGCGTGTTACCGGATTGGTAAGCTCGCATATGACTATCGCAATGCGTTCCACCGTGACGTTGTTATCGACATGGTCTGTTACCGCAAGCACGGGCACAACGAGGGCGACGAACCCCGCTACACCCAGCCGCTGATGTACGAGGTGATCGACAATCGGCCGTCGGTCCGCGAGCTCTACACCCGTGATCTCGTCGGCCGTAGGGACATCACCCAGGAAGAGGCCGACGCCGCCGTCGCCGAGTTCGAGGCGATGATGCAGGCTGCTCTCGATCTGACTCGTGCGCAGAAGCAAGAGGGCGTCGAGCACGAAGAGATCCCGCGCGGCGAAGGTTTGGCCGCATCGTTTGCTCCGGTCGATACCGCTGTGAGTCGCGATGTTCTCGACCGTATTGCCGTGGCCACCCACTCGTGGCCCGAAGGTTTCAATGCTCATCCGAAGTTGGCCAAGCAGCTTGAGACTCGTGCCGCGACGTATGCCGCGGGTGAGGTCGACTGGGCGCTGGCCGAAGCCATGGCCTACGGATCCATGGTGCTCGAAGGTCGCACGGTCCGCATCACTGGGCAGGACTCTCGGCGAGGCACATTCAGTCATCGTCAGGCCGTGATGATCGACATCGAAACGGGCGACGAGCACTATCCCCTTGCCGCCCTCGAATCGAACCAGGGTCGGTTCTCGGTCTACGACTCATCGCTGTCGGAATATGCGGTGCTGGGCTTCGAATACGGGTACTCGATCTCCAACCCAGGTGCATTTGTGGCCTGGGAAGCGCAGTTCGGTGACTTCGTCAACGGTGCGCAGATCATGCTCGATCAATACGTGGTGTCGGGCGAGTCGAAGTGGGGTCAGAAGTCGCGTCTCACCATGTTGCTTCCTCATGGGTATGAGGGACAGGGTCCCGAGCATTCGTCGTCCCGGTTGGAACGGTTCCTGCAATCGTGTGCCGACGACAACATTCGTGTCTGCAATGTCACCAGTGCCGCACAGATTTTCCATCTGCTGCGTCGCCAGGTGAAGTCGCTGCAGGCCAAGCCGTGTGTGCTCATGTCGCCGAAATCCGGACTTCGGGCCAAGCAGACGCGCAGCCACGTCGACGAGCTGTCAACCGGACGCTTTCAGGAAGTGATCGACGACGCCACGTTTGCTGATCCTTCCTCGGCGGCGCGCATCGTGTTCTGCAGCGGCAAGGTCGTGTGGGACGCCTATGCCGCCCGCGATGCAGCGGCGGCCGCCAATGAACCTTCGAGCGTGGCCGTCGTTCGGGTCGAGCAGCTCTACCCCTGGCCCGAGGATCAGATTCGCTCGGTCATTGAGCGCTATGCCAATGCGGCGTCGGTGATTTGGATGCAGGAAGAGTCGTCGAACATGGGCGCATGGTCGTTCGTGGCGCCCCGCCTGCGGGAGATATGCGACGACCTTGGACGAAGGCTCGCTTCGGTCTGTCGCCCGCCGTCGAGCTCGCCCGCCGTTGGTGGCCATCACGCCCACGACATGGAGCTCGAAGAGCTCAAGCACGGCATCCTCGCCGGGCTATGACACGGTCACTGTGCTCCGTCACCGCAGGGCCGCTACTGCGCTTGAGAACGCGGCGCCGACGAGGAGAACGTAGGTAATTCGTCGGAAAATATGTTCGCGTATGAATGGCGAAATGTACGTTCCAATGCGCTGTCCGACCACTGCGCAAGGAAGGCCCGCCGCGCCCAGAATCAGTGGCTGCTGATCCACGTAGCCGCGGATCGCGAAGAGGGCGAGGGCCACCAGTCCCGACACAAAGAACACCCCCGACGTGGTGGCTCGTAGTCGGTCTGGGTCCACGTCTTGACCGGCGATGGTCACGACTAGCGGTGGACCGTTGGTACCGGTCGTGGTGTTAAGGAGGCCGGAAATGAAGCCGGCCGCGGCGTCGACGCGTCTCGTATTCGTCGAACGGATGCGCCATCCCGAGGCGAGCACGAACACCGCAAACAGAACGACAACGGCGAGCACCAGGCGCATCGGCTTCTCCGGAACCCGACCATGGAGGACCACGCCAATCGCCATGCCCGGGACCGCCCACGAGACAATTCGTTTGATCTGTTGTCGGTCGGCCGCGGGTCCGAGCTGACGCCAAGTGAGGAGGGTCGACGGTAGGGTGACCATGGTCAGCACCACCACCACTTCGGCGATGGGAATCACGGTGGCGGCGAGCGGCGTGGCGACGAGCGCAAAGCCGAAGCCGGACAGGCGCTGCAGAATCGATGCGGCGAGGCTTACGCCAACGATCACCGCAATATGCGACGTGGGCGGCACGTGATGGCTAGATCATCAGCGATGCATGTGTTGCCAGCTCGACCATGCGCTGGCGACCATGTCGCGAAGACCCCGCTCGGCCTTCCACGACAGGTCTCGTTCCGCCGCACTGGGATCGGCGACGATGCGAGTCGGGTCGCCGGCGCGGCGGCCGACGATCTCGGGTTCGAAGTCGATACCGGTCACCTCGCGTGCGACCTCTATCACTTCGAGAACGGTCGTGCCGAGACCAGTGCCGATGTTGTACGTGCGGCCGAGCACGGTTTCGGTCGCGGCATTGGCGTCGAGTTTTATGACGGCAGCCGCGTGGGACCTTGCAAGGTCGACGACATGGATGTAGTCGCGGACGCATGATCCGTCGCGCGTGGGCCAGTCGGCGCCAAATACCTGTGGACGACGCTCGTTGGTGATCGCCCCGAACACCAATGGAATGAGGTTCGAGACACTGCGATCCCCGAGTTCAGGGGCGCCAGATCCGGCAACGTTGAAGTATCGTAAGCTCACATAGGACATTCCGATCGCTTGGCTCTGTGCCTTCATGAGCCATTCGCCGATCAACTTCGTCTCGCCGTAGGGACTGGTTGGCTGCGTAAGGGTTTCCTCCGTGACCGTCTCCACCTGGACCTCGCCGTAGGTCGCCGCGCTGGACGAGAACACCAAACGTTTCACGTTGGTGCGCTCCATCGCCTCGAGCAAATGACACATCGCCGTCACGTTTTGCTCGTAGTACCAAAGCGGTCGCTCCACCGACTCGCCAACGGCTTTCTTGGCGGCCAGATGGATCACTCCGACGACGTCGTGCTCTCGCATCGTCTTCTCGAGTACCTCCGTCTCAAGCACATTCGCCACGACGAGAGGAACGCCGTCGGGCACGTTTTCGGCGAAGCCGCCAGAAAGGTCATCGACGACCACCACGTCGCGTCCGATATTCTGGAGTTCCCGGACAATGTGGGCCCCGATGTAGCCGGCGCCGCCGGTCAATAACCACGTCATTTCAACCACTCTAGGAGGCTCGCCCGCCCCGGCGTGGTTGGTGAGCTTCGGTGGCCTGAGCCGATGGGTGAGACTGGTCTTGTGACGATCTATTCCGCGGCGGCGACTTCGGCACGCAGCACCGCGCTGGGCTCGCTCGGCGAGTGGCTCCGCGACGCAGGACTCAGCGACTTCACGGCCCGCAGCATCGAATTCGTCATCCTCGGGCCCATGCGGATCGTTGGTCTGATCGTTGGGGCGCTCTTTGTCGGCCGTCTCGGCGCCGGCCTCCTGGGTCGCTCGCTTTTGAAAGCCCGTCTCATCGCTCCAAAGCGAACTCGTGACGCCCGGACCGAACAACGCGCCCGGACCGTGGCCGACGCCGTCGCCAGTCTCTGGAAGGTCGCGGTCTGGATCATTTGTGCACTTACGGTCTTAGGGCTCCTCGGCGTGAACCTCGGCCCGCTTGTCGCCGGGGCAGGGATCGTGGGTATCGCGCTGGCGTTTGGAGCCCAGAGTCTGGTGAAGGACTATCTCAGCGGGTTGTTCATACTGTTGGAGGATCAGTACAGCGTTGGCGATGTGGTGACCATTGGAACGGCCAGTGGCACCGTGGAAGACGTGAACCTGCGGGTCACGCGTCTTCGTTCGGTCGACGGCACGGTGTGGTTCATTCCGAACGGCGAGATCCGCAACGTCGGAAACCAGTCGATGGAGTGGTCGCGAGCAGTGGTCGACGTGACGATTGGCTACGAGAACGATTCGCCGACCGTGATGGCGGCCCTGGCCGAAGAGATCGCGGCGATGTACGTCGACCCGATGTGGAGCTCGGTTCTGCTGGAAGCACCGGCGGTGCAGGGTGTGCAGTCGATGGGAACCGAAGGAGTAGCCATTCGTGTCGTCGCGAAAACAGCGCCGCGACAACAGTGGGATGTGGCCCGAGAACTCCGCTCGCGCATCACCGATCGCATGCGTCGTGACGGTGTTCGCGGTCCGGGACGCACGGTGATGGTGAGCGCAGGATCCCTTGACAACGGACCTCCGCCACCACCGCCTGCGACCGACGTTCCCTAGTGCTGAAGCCGCGACGCAGCGCCCGGCGGCAGCTCGTGGCGAAGACGCATGGCTTCGACCTTGGCGACGGTGGCCACCGTCATGGAGTCGGTGATCGCTCCCGACCACACAAGTTCCACGAGTTCGGCAAACGGCAGGCGCCAGAGGGCCAGGTCTTCGGTCGATTCGGGTTCGGCCCCACCCGCGATGGGCTGCAGACCCCACGCCAACCAACCTGTGGCCCGTTCATCGGTGACGCTGTTGGATAGGGTGATGTCACAGATCCGCAGCCATTCCGACGCTTCGTGTCCCGTCTCTTCGCGGAGCTCCCGCGCGATCGACTCGATTGGTTCAACGTCTTTCGCGCCGCCGCCTTCCGGAATCTCCCAGGAGTACTCCGAGAGCACATAGCGGTATTGGCCGACGAGCAACACCGTGCCGTCGTCGAACAGGGGCAACACGCCAAGAGCAAAGTTCTTCGGTGAGACGACACCGTAGATTCCGTCGCGACCGCTGGGATCCACGACCTCATCGTGGCGAACCGAGATCCACGGGTTGTCGTAGCGAACGACACTCGACTTGGTCGTCCACGGATTGTGCGCTTCGTCGAGCTGCGGTCGACCAAACGGAATCGTTCGCTTCATCGCAGAACGATTCCTATGTGTGCAGATAATTCGTCGAGCGCGGCATCGGGATCCACGACCTTGATGGTGCGCATGCCCATCGCCGCCGCGGGTTTGAGATTGATGCCGAGATCGTCGAGGAACACCGCTTCCATCGGCTCGATGGCGAGGGCTTCACACGCCATCTTGTAGAAGCGAGGCTCCGGTTTGCGGATTCCGGCCAGGCTGGATTCCGTCACGTGATCGAAGAGAGCCATGATTTCGGCGACCTCGGGCCGCGCCGGTTGGGCCGTTCCCGTGTTCGGGCTCAACCGCACATTGTTGGTCAGGCAGGCGACTAGAAATCCGGCTGCTTTGCATCGACGAACCGCCTCGACCATTTGTGGTCGAACCTCGCCGTGAAGCAACGACATCACCGAGAAACCCGACACGACGTGGCCGGTGTCCGCGGCCTCAGCCTCGAAAATCGCGCAGAATTCCTCGAGGCTGACCTCATTTCGCTCAAATCGCGCCCACGCGTTTGTATCGGGATTGGTGGCGTTGAGGCTTCTGATCAGCCCGTTGGGTAGACCGGCTGAGGCCTCGTAGCGGGCGAATGCGTCGAACGGCGATGACAGGATCACCCCGCCGAAATCCCAGAGGACGGCCCTGATGGTCCTTTGCATACGCACGATTCTGGTGGATTGGGTTGCGTTCCGTGGGCGAGTAGGGTGCTCTTTGGCAGTTGCTCAAGGGATGCGTCGGTTTCGTCGATGCCCATGCTTGACTGCTCTTGGTCCTACGAACTTCGGCGTTGTTGCAACGAGTGCGAGTTCGGGTCCGAATCTCTTTCCGCTCCACGACATCGCCGACTCCTCCGTGACCGCAGTCGGTCCGGGGTGTGGCGGGTCAATCCACTGACAGGACCCAAATACCGTGACTGCCTACAAGGTCGTCGTCGATGGCTCGAATGTGGCGACCGAAGGTCGCACCCGTCCGAGCCTCGCCCAACTCGATGAAGCCGTGCGCTCGTTCATCGAAGAACACCCCAGCGCCGAGGTGCTCGTGATCGTCGACTCGAGCTTCCCCAACCGTATCGACCCGGCCGACGTGGCCGTCTTCGAAGAGGCGTTCCTCGCCGGGGAGATCATCACGCCGCCTGCCGGAACCGTTGGTCGGGGCGACGCATTCATCTTGAAAGTGGCCGACAAGCTCGGCGCCACCGTGTTCTCCAACGACTCCTTTCAGGAGTTCCACGGCACCTACGAATGGCTGTTCGAGAAAGGTCGCTTAGTCGGCGGCAAGCCCATCCCCGGACTCGGTTGGGTGTTCACGCCGCGCGTTCCGGTCCGGGGTCAGAAGAGCCGCGAAGCCGTACGCGAGGCCAAGCGACAGACCGTGCGTGTTGGCTCCCCCGAAGCCATGCGTCCCATGCCGGTGCCGAAAGCGCCACCGCCATTCCTGACGAAGGGCCGTGACGAGGACGACGCGCCGTCAGACGGTGACCGCGGTCGGCGCAAAAAACGCCGTGGTCGTGACGGTCGTGACGGTCGTGACGGTCGTGATGGGCGAGGAGATGATCGTCAGGCCGCTGGCGTGGTGATGTTCGACGAGAGTTCGGTCGACCGGGTGGCGCTCGACAACGATGATCGTGGCGCGTCGGAGGGCGGTCGACGGGGCAAGCGTCGTGGCCGCGGCCGGAGCGATGGTGGAACTGAAGTTGGCGCCCGGGCGGTCAATGAGCCCGGCACGTTCCTCACGTTCATTGCCTCGCACCTGCCTGGAACCGAGGTTGAAGGAGTGATCGACGACTACTCGTCGCACGGGTTCTACGTCACGGCCGGCGGTGCTCGTTGCTACGTCCCGTTGTCAGGGTTGGCCGAGCCGATGCCCCGAAGTGCCAAAGAAGTCGTTCGTCGGGGCGAGACCCGCAACTTCTTGGTCAAGGCGTTTGACGCCGTTCGGCGAGGTGTGGAACTCGCCTTGATGGGCACGCCGGCCGCCGGTGCTTCGACCGCGACCGAGACCGTCGAAGCTTCGTCGGCCGGCGCCAAGAAAAAGCCTGCGGCCAAGAAGGTTGCGCCGGCACAGAAGGCCGTCGCCAAGAAGGCCGTCGCCAAGGAAGCCGCGCCCGGCAAGGCCGGACAAGCGGGGCCGACCGGCAAGAAGGCCGCGCCGGCGAAGAAGGCCGCGCCAGTCAAGAAGGCCGCGCCGTTGAAGAAGGTGGCGGCGGCTCCGGCAGCCGCGTCGGTCAAGGTTGTACCCGGGAAAAAGGCGGCCTCGGCGAAGAAGGTTGGGGCGGTCAAGAAGGCTGCGCCGGTACCGGCAGCCACCACGGTGAAGGTGGTGCCGACGACAAAGGCAGGCCCGTCCGCGACGTCAGCGCCGGCCAAAAAGGCCGCGCTTACCAAGAAGGCCGCACCAGTCAAGAAGGCGGCGCCGGCCAAGAAGTCAGCGTTAGTCACGAAGGCTGCACCAGTCACGAAGGCGGCACCAGTCACGAAGGCGGCGCCGGCGAAGAAGACCGCGGTCGCCAAGGCCCCAGTCGCACCGGCGAAACCGGCCAAGAAGGCGACCCTGAAACCCTGACTCTCCGGCCAAGTGTGGACTGTGCGGCAGTCTGTGGACGTTTCCCCGCACGCCTTACCGTCCACGCTCGGCCGCACAGTCCACACTTGGGCTGGGCGACTGCCTCGTAGGCTTGGTCCGTGAGGATTGCTACGTGGAATGTCAACTCGCTGAAGGCGCGTCTCCCACGCGTGGAGGAATGGCTGGCCTACGCCGACGTTGACGTTTTGGTTCTGCAGGAGACGAAGTTCGGGGACACCGCCTTTCCATCGATGGCGTTTCATGGGCTCGGCTACGAGAGCGTGCACTTCGGCCAGGGGCAGTGGAACGGCGTGGCCATCCTCAGTCGGGTCGGTATCGACGATGTCCAGCGCGGCTTCGCGTCGACAGCGGAAGGCGTCGACGAGTACACCACGGGGGTCTTGGGTGAAGCGAGAGCACTCACCGCCACGTGCGGTGGTCTCCGAGTCACCAGTGTCTACGTGCCCAACGGTCGCAGTCTCGACGATCCGCACTATCAAGCAAAGTTGGTCTGGCTCGATCATCTCTGCGCAGAACATCGCGCCGATGGATCCGGAGCGAGACCGGCGGTCATCATGGGCGACTTCAACATCGCCCCCGACGATCGCGACGTGCCGAACCCGAAGGTGCTCGTGAACTCGACGCATGTGACCGAGGCCGAACGGGCCAAGCTGGCCGACCTACGCGCCGCCGGTTTCGACGACGCCTTTCGACGGCTATATCCTCAAGATCGTCTGTACACATACTGGGACTACCGGGCTGGCGACTTCCACCAGCACCGCGGTATGCGTATCGATCTGGTCCTGGCCAATGCGCCGGCGCTCGACCGGGTCCGATGGGCGATCGTGGACCGCAACGCCCGCAAGGGCAAGCTCCCGTCGGACCACGCGCCCGTCGTGGTCGACCTGGTCGGATCGTTTGTCTGACCGGCCCCTCGCCGGCTGCGGCCCCGGTAACCTTTGGGGTATGCCGGGATTCCACCACGTCGCCTACGCCTGTCGTGATCTCGCGGCCACGACCGAGTTCTACGAGACGCTCGGCTTTCCGCTTGTCCATACCGAAGTCAGTGGTGCCCCCGAGAACTTCCTGCGCCACGTGTTCTTCGACACCGGTGACGGCAGCTGCCTGGCCTTTTTCGACGTGCACGGCGTTGGTGAAAAGACGGACTGGAAGTCGGATATCTCCACCGGCAATGGCCTGCCCGTGTGGGTCAATCACGTGGCCTTTCGGTCCACGGTGGAGCATCAGCAAGAAGTACGTGCGCGTATGGATGCGGCCGGACATGCGCCGCTCATGGAGCTCGACCACGATTGGTGTCAGTCGCTGTACTACGTCGATCCCAACGGCATCATGATCGAGTTCTGCCGGGACACACCCGGTTTCGTTCCCGACGCGGACGCGGCGCACCGGCTTCTCTCGGTCGTGC
Source organism: Acidimicrobiia bacterium (assembly GCA_043719425.1). Taxonomy (GTDB): domain Bacteria; phylum Actinomycetota; class Acidimicrobiia; order Acidimicrobiales; family JANYDT01; genus JANLQX01. Next base: position 10,988 of record JAYSTV010000006.1, read on the forward strand.
CATTCGCCTCCAGTCCCGCGTAGTCCGAGGCATTTTCGATGGCTGGAGCAGTCCTGGTCG
>JAYSTV010000051.1:0-10493 GCA_043719425.1 Acidimicrobiia bacterium
GTGGCGCAGCCACCACCACCGGCAAAGAGCTTCTCGCCCGCAACGGCGAGCTCGCTGGAGGCCTTGGCTGCAGGGGCCGAGATCGACGCGCGCCAGGCCTCGAAATCGGCCGGTGAGTCAACCTTGACCTTGAAGCGCATGTTGGCGTGGGACGTGCCGCAGAACTCGGCGCACTGGCCGTAGATCATCTTGCCGGCATCGTTGGGATCAGCCTCGATGGTGAGCTTGTTGATCCGGCCCGGGATTGCGTAGATCTTCCCGGCCAACTTGGGAACCCAGTAGTTGTGCATAACGTCGGTCGACATGATGTGTAGGCGCACTTTGCGGCCGGCCGGAATGTGGAGTTCATTGGCAGTGGAGAGAACTGGGCCGTCCTGAGCAATCAGGTTGGCAATTTTGCGGGGCTCACGGCCCTCCGCTTTGGCGGCATCAACGTCGAGCGGATCGTCTCCCGTGACCAGACGCGGGTTCATATCCGATTGGCCCGTCTGGGGATACTGATACTCCCAAAACCACTGGTGGCCAATGACAGTGATGTCGAGAGCATTCTTCGGTTCGGCGGAGATTTCGAAAATCTTGCCAACGGAAAGAATGCCGACCACGGCGAGAAGGGCGGCGGGGGCCGCCGTCCAGGCAATCTCTCCTGCGGTGTTTCCGTGGACCTGCTTGGGGATGTGGTCCTCGCCCTTGCGGCGATAACGAACCACGCAAAACATGATGAGCCCGTAGACGAGCAGGCCAATGACGATGGCGATCCAGAAGACCGGAATGGCCAGGGTGTTGATGGAACGGGCCGCTGGGCCCTCCACGTTCAGCGTGCTCTGCGGGTTCTTCTCACATGCGCTCAGCGCCACCGCCGACAAGGCAGCGGCGGCGGGAAGAAGACGAAACCAACGCGAACGCACCGAACGAGTGTCATCCAGCACGGTCGTGGGAGCCAAATTTTTGGTACGTCGAGATGGCATGAAATTCACTGATCCGGTCGAAGTCGGGCGCTCAGACTGCTCGGTGCTCACTTGGACTCGACCGTCTTTTCCGTGCTGTGGCCTTCGCCACTTTTTTCGTGGTGCTCGAACGAACGCTTGCCACTAATCAGGCCCGCCGCTCCCATGGCGCCGACCGCCAGGACCGTGACGGCTACCGCGGTGACCATCATGCGCCGAGAGATCTTCGGCCGTGAGGCGAGGATGATCCCGCCAAAGAAGACCGCCGCGGCGAAGATCAACACGATGATCCACGACGCCGTTTTGTTCACGGCCAGGAGCGTGCGAGAAATGGCAATGGCCGTGACCGCAATCAGACCGGTGACGGCAACGGGAAGGCCGAACGGCACGGTGATGCCGTCGGACACTCGGCGAGCCACCGCGGGGACGTAGGCCGGACCCTGACGACCCGCACTGACAAAGGCCCCAACCCCCGCGGCCGCCATGATGACCGCGCCAGCCGCCCAGAAAGATGCACCCAGCGCCGCTCCTCCAACCACGCAACCCGCGCCGAGGGCGGCGCAGATCGGGGCGAACGACGACGGCACGGCAACGGACCTGGCTGGATCGATGTCGCCGGTGAAGACGAAACGGTCGGCTGCTCCGGTACCAACGATGCCGGCGGCACCGAGAAGGCCCGAAAGAACGGCGGCCGCAAACAACACGGCAACGCCGAGGCGGTCGGTGGACTGCGACGCATAGACCAACGCCGCCACGAGTGACAGGCCACTCGTGACGAACAGGGTGCGTGAACCAAGGTTGATCATGCTGGTGTTCCGACCTCTTCGGGGTGGGTCACTTGTAAAGGAAAATGAGTAGGTAGACGATGACCCACACGCCGAGCGCGCCGTGTTGCATCCAGGCCGCGGCGATCGCCGCGTGCGGTTGCTCCGGTGTGGCCTGGGCCGTGACCACGCGGGCCAGGCCGAGGCCAGCGGCCACGAGGGCAACGGCACCCGCGATCATGGCGATGCTCAATAGGGCGTAGGTGTGCAGCCACCACGGCAGCGCATCGGCGGCTGCTTCCCAACCGCTGCCGATGAACCACATGATGTTGAGGGCGGCGAGGTCGGTGAGGATGGCGATGCCAAAACCGGCGCCAGCCCAGCGCCGATTGCCGACCCGCAGCGAGGTCACGCCCCAGCCAATAGCGAGCGACGCCAGGATCAGCGTGAAGAACACGATGAAGGCGGCGTAGTTGTTGAACTTCATCGACGACGGGAAGAACGGCTCACCCGGGTTGGCCCGACGGATCGAATACCGAGTGGTGGCGTAGGCCCCGCCGAGGGCGGCCGCAGCCATAACAACCGCCACGACGCCAGCGAGACTGGCGACAAGGGTGGGCGTGGTCGCCCGGCCGGTGGTGCTGGCAGGAGCGGGAGTCGCAGCCATTACAGAGTCTCCTCAACGAAGGGAACGAGGTGGGAGGCGTCGTTGGAGCCCGACGACCGAGACGCCCCGAGCAAGCCGAGGAGTGTGAGCCCGAGGCCAGCGGCGAGGCCAAGCCCACCCAGAAGGACGAGAACGCTCAGCGCCGGAGCCGACGACGTGGCGTTGTCGCGGTTGGCGAGGGCGGCGATTGCGACCGTGCCGAGGACGGCACCGCCAAGCGCCGACAAACCCGCCAGGCCAGCGACAGGCTTTGGCAGGGCGCGGCCGAGTGCCAGCGGCGCCAGTTCGGCAATACCGAACACGCCGGCCACGACCGGCAGGGCGATGGCGAGCACGAAGACCTGACCGATCGTCCACACGGTGCCCTGGCTCAGTCCGTCGAGACCGCGGGCCGCGGCAATGAGAACGTTGACGGCAGCCAAGACGAGCAGGAGCGGGACCCCGAGGGCACCGAGCAGAGAAACATCGGGCTTGAAACCCCCGGCCAGCGAGCCGAGCCACACGAGCACGAGCAGGGCCACCGGCACGACGATGAGCGACGTGAACCAGCGGTTCGTCGGCTGCATGAACGTGTCGCCGGCCGTGCCGCCACCGAGCCAGGCAAACAGCGAGAGCGCAGCGGCCACGCCGATGAGATACGACGCCACCGGTCCACCGAGCAGCGAGCGGCCGGTCCGGCTCACGATGATTTCGCCGACCAGGCCGAGCACCGGAATGAGGAGCAGATACATGTCGGGGCGGGTGGTGAAACGAATGAGGTGCGACCACACCAGCTCCGAACCCTCCGTCGAGCCAAACGTGCCGCCGAAGTGCTGGTCGATATACAGGAGAAGCAAACCGGCCAGGTGGGCCGGAATGGTGATGATCGACACCGCTGCGGTGACGAAGCTGGCCCACGTGAACGGCCGAAGGAGGCTCAGCGACAAACCAGCCCGCCGGTGGGTCAGCACCGTGGTGAAGATGTTGATGAACCCCAGCAGGGTGGAGATCGTGACCAGCGCCAACGCGCCGAGGAACAGGTCCGTGGCCTTGTTGGCCTGCCGACCAGTGATGAGATTGGCCGACGAGGAGAATATGTTGACCGACGGCGGACCGGTGACCACCAGGAACGAGGTGATGTACAGCGCCGCGCCGGTCAGGTACGACCACACCACGAAGGCGTGCAAGCGGGGGAAGGCGAGGCGCGTGGCGCCGATTTGGCGAGGAACCACGATCGAGGCGAGCGCCAGGAACATCGGCACCGCAACAACGACCACGAGCCCGGTCTGCGCGGCGTTAAACACTCGACCGAACGAGAATCCGGCGGCATCGGACTCGCCGAGCCAGGATCCTGTGCCGAGGGCGCCACGAATGGCGGCGTCGAGGCGCTGTCCGACGAAGGCCATGAGCACAGCCCCAATGGTGCCGGCGAGCAACGTGGCGCCCAGGTGGATTCGACCGAGGCGGCGGTGATCGGTGGTCGCCACCCACGACTCGACGGTGTCGAGCGCGTCGTCGCCGAACGCGGCCTTATCGACGGCAGCAGAGGTGGCTGGAGAGGCGGTTATCGACATGAATTCTCCGGGGAGACGGGCATCGGTAACGACGCGGGAGTACGCGACGTGACGCCCGAGGGTTCTTCGAGCGAGGCGATGCTATCGGCTGGTGCCCAGGGGACCAGAGATGGCGGAGCGAGCGTTCGCGAGTTGTTCACCGAATGTCCAGGAACCGAATACACAGGATCAGAAGCCGTGGATGACGAGCTGGTCGATGGCCATAGCCCCGAACAGCAGCACCAGATACGTGATCGACCAGCCGAACAGCCGCATCGACGCCTTGTTCGGGTCGGTACCCGCCCGGCCGATGCGCTGCAGACCGACCACCTGGCTCAGGAACATGCCGCCGAGAATGACCGCCGCCACGAGGTACGGCAGGCCCATCTCGCCGATCCAGTAAAACGCCACGGTGCAGGCCACCATCACCACGGTGTAGCGGAGCATGGCCCGCACGGTTTCCTCGAAGCCAACGACCGACGGGAGCATGGGCACGTTGGCCGCCGAGTAGTCGTCGCGGTACTTCACCGCCAGCGCCCAGAAGTGCGGCGGAGTCCAGAAGAAGATCACGCCAAACAGCACGATGGGCGCCCAGGACAGCGAGTTCGTGACCGCTGACCAGCCGATTAACACGGGGGCCGCGCCGGCCGCACCACCGATGACGATGTTTTGCCGAGAGGTGCGCTTGAGCCAGAGCGTGTAGACGAACACGTAGAAAAGACAGGCGCTCACCGCCAGGACCGCCGACAGCAGGTTGACCGTGGTCCACAGGAAGGCGAAGGCCACGACCTCGATCGAGATAGCAAACGTGAGGGCGGCCCGTGGGGTCATGGCTCCGGTCACCAGCGGCCGGCCCTGGGTGCGCTTCATGATCGTGTCGATGTCCACGTCGACGACCATGTTGATGGCGTTGGCTCCCCCGGCCGACAGCGTGCCGCCGATCAGTGTGGCGACCATGAGCCAGAGGCCCGGAACGCCCCGCTCGGCCACGAACATGGTGGGGATGGTGCTGACGAGGAGGAGCTCGATAATGCGCGGTTTCGTCAGCGCGACGTAGGCACTGATCGTGGCCTTGAGGCCAACGGCGCGCCCCGCTATACGGACGGTGGGAATTGCGTCGAGCAAGGCCGTACGTTCGAGGGGCTCGGTCCGCAGGCGAGGCATAACGGGTGCCAGGCTACCGGCCCCTCTGTGCTCCCAGAAATGCCCAGCCCAGAGGGCCCGTCTCTGGACTTGGCAGCGACGGGGCGATGCTCGAAACGCGAGCCTTCATCCTCAGCCGCGTCCACGCGGCACGGCGACGGGGCAGACTTGTCACGATGCCCGTTGCGTTCCCCGTCGAAGTGGTCGAGAACGACAGCGACACGCGGATCACCGAAGATCGACCGTGGGTGGTGATCGTGTGGAACGACCCCATCAACTTGATGTCCTACGTGACCTTCGTGATCCAAAAGGTCTTCGGTTACCCGAAGGAGAAGGCCGAAGTCCTCATGTGGGATGTGCACACGAAGGGCCGAGCCGTGGTCTCCAACGGCAACCGGGAGAAGGCCGAACTCGACGTATTCCGGCTTCACGAGCATGGGCTGTGGGCGACCATGCAAAAAGACGACGCCCCGTGAGTGACGGTCCGAAGCCGAACGACGACCTCGACGAGTTCGAAGGTCAGTTCATGCTCCGACGCATCCGGCGGAAGCGTTCAGGCAATTTTGCGATCAACCTGCCGGCCGAAGAACGCGAGCTGCTGAGCGGCCTGCCGGCCCAATTGCGCGAACTCTTGGGTGACGGCGACGCACCGTCGCTTCGCCGGCTGTTCCCAGCCGCCTATCACCTCGACGCCGAGAAAGACGCTGAGTACCACGAACTCGTTCGGTCCGAACTGCTCGCCACCAAGATCTCGCGGGCAGAACTGCTGGAATCCACCTCTCATGCCTCCACCCTCACCGAAGAGCAGCTGCTCGGCTGGATGGGCGCGGTAAACGATCTCCGGCTCGTGCTGGGCACGCAGCTCGACGTGAGTGAAGACGACGACGACATTGAAGCCGACGATCCCCGGGCCGGCCATTTCGGGCTTTATCACTACCTGGGCTATCTGCTCGAGAACATCATCCGGGCTCTCGGCTGAGGTCACCGGTAGGTTCTTGGTCATGGCTTCCCCGGCTCAGGTGCGACGCCTGGACCTCGATGGCGAGATTGATCGACGCCTCGCACGGAGCGGCCAACGCTGGACGCGTGGTCGCCACGCGGTGGTCGACGCCATGAAGCAGTCCGTTGCCCCTATGTCGGTCACCGATCTCCAGGCGGCCGTAGGAGACGCTGTACCGCTGTCGTCGCTCTACCGGATCATCGGCGATTTGGTCGACGCCAAGGTGTTCATCAAACTCGAGTTCGCCGAAGGATTTGCTCGCTTTGAACTCGACGAAGAACTCGCCGCCCATCACCATCACCTCGTGTGCAACGCCTGCGGACTGGTGACCGACCTCGAGTTGAGCGACCTGGAAACGACCCTCGACACCACCGCTGCGGCGATCGTTCGCAGTACCGGCTTTGTCGCCCAGAGCCACCGACTCGACTTCTTCGGCCTATGCCAGAACTGTGCGGCGAACCGCCCCGAAGCCCGTTAAAAGACCGTCGGTCGCGCCGTCTCGCGGCCACTACGCTGGACGGGCTGTCCCAGCCCCCATCGTCTAGCGGCCTAGGACACCACCCTTTCAAGGTGGCGGCACGGGTTCGAATCCCGTTGGGGGTGCAACGAGGTTCGAGCGGAGCGGGCAAGCGAGCCAGCCATGACGATCGAGGAAGATCGAGCGGGCGTCGATGACCGTGCTGGCCATCGACGCCGCACCCAAACTCAGTTCCGGCGCCGGCCGACCAGGAGCAGGGTCGAGCCAGAGCCGATCAGCAGGGCCGCGAGGACAAGCGTCAGTCCGTTGGACCCCGAGCCGGTGTAGGCCAGTTCTCCGGCTTTGACCTCGGCGGGAGCAGCGGGCGGGGCTGGCACCGTTGTCTGGACGACCGTCACGCCGGCGACGCTAACGAGCGGCGCAGTGGTTGGTGCGGCGGTCGAGGTCGACGGCAAGACCGTGGTCGTCGGGGCGGCTGTCGTGGCCGGAGCGATAGTCGACGCCGGCGGCACGATAAACGGCGGCACCGTGGCTGGCGGCAACGTGGTCGGCGGCAGCGTGGTCGGGGCCACCGTGGTCGGCGGAACGGTCGTCGGGGCCACCGTGGTTGTGGAGGTGGTCGTCGTGGACGTCGTGGACGTCGTCGGCGTGTTGGTGAGCGAGTAGCAGAAGCCGATCGGGAAAATCGCGTTCGCGCCCGTCACACCGGTCGGGTTCTGGACCGAACTGTGTTCGATCACCAGCTTGGCGTCGTTCCCGGGGAGCGTGGCGTTGAAGTCGCCTTTGACGAGGAAGTTGTCGGCGCCATCAGCCGGGTCGGCCGTGTAGCCGGTGGCGCCGCTGCCAAGCACGATCCGCCAGGTCTGGGCCGGGCCGTTCAACGAAATATCCCAGAACAGGTACCCGCCCCACGAGAAATAGGAACTGAGGTGCGCGTCCTTGCCGACCGGGACCACGAGACCAGTGTCGATCGTGACCGTCTTCCCTTCCTCCAACACCGTCGTGAAAGCGTCGGGAATTCGATAGACGATTTCGCCTTCGTTGCAGACCGGCTCGGTGGCCCAGGCCTTTGGGTCAAGGCCTACGAAACTGGAGAGCGCGAGTACCCCACCGGTTGCGATGAGGAGTCGGGATGTCCACTGAAGCTTCTTTCGGTTCACGGCAAGTTCGCTCTCGGGAGAGTAGGAAGTTCGATGTACTGAGCTTCAGTATTGAACACCAGATCGGAAACGTCGATGGGCATTCCGGCTCATCACCGGGGGCCGAGCGGGACAAACACATCGAATCCCTTGCACCTGAGACCTCCACCGTCGAAACACTTCAGCGCGACGACACTTCCAGGCAGCGGTTGTTCAGCCTTCAGGCCCCCAACTCGCCTGGGATACCGCTACCGTTGAGAAAGAAGATCGTCACCCGGATCAACGCTCTGCATGACGAGTTGGAAAAGGCGTGTCTGTTCGAGAATTGCCTAAATGTCCAGGTGGACCCGGTCGATGACTGGGCATCGGATTTCTTGAGTTCATCGGCTGACGACTTGAACCGGAACGAAGCTTCGTTTAGAGAGGTGGCCATGAACGCAACCAAACTTGCCGGTGGGCGCAGTGCGCGCCGTAACCGGGCGAGCGGCACGCGCTCATGCTGTTGGCCGCCAACGAGCGCAGAGCCGGGATCAGCGGGTCCGCACCCATGAGCGCACCAATCACCGTCATCATTCCGACGTACAACCGTTCGGGCTATTTGCAGGTCGCACTGGACAGCGTGCTCACCCAAACCTTCAGCGATTTTCAGATCCTGATCTCGGACAATGCGTCGACCGACGACACGGCAGAAGTTATCGCCCGGTACAACGACGCACGGATCCGGGTCATCCATCGACCGGAGAATGTTGGTTGGCTGCGGAACTTCAACCTTTCACTCGCCGACGTCGATACCGAGTTCGTGACGATCCTCTGCGATGACGATGTCATGCGTCCCGACGCCCTTGAGCTCGGGATTAACGCGTTCCGCAAGTGGCCAACGGCTGGGATTATCCACTCAAGCTTCGACGTGATCGACGAGTTCGGAGTCGTCACGATTCGTGACGAACGATGGGCCCGCGACCTCCACGTCGATACCCTCGAATCGGGTCCCACGTTCATCAAGAAGTCGCTCGGACAGTGGTGTCGGGCCTGTGCCCCTGCAGTAATGATGCGAACTTCGGCGCTGCCGACCGGGGGGTACCTACCCAAAGACGGTCCGTTCTCGGATCAGACGCTGTGGCTGCGCTTCGCACTCCATCATGACGTTGGCTTTGTCTTCGGAACCCGGATCGCCTTACGAATCCATGCGGGTGCAGATTCGGCACGTTGGGGACGGAAGACATCCGTCGGGTTTGCCGCCGATTGGAAGACCATCTGGCACAACCGCAGTGCCCGTTCTCGCTTTCTCACGACCCATCGGTCCGAGCTGCAACACGTTTCCGCGCTGCGATTGCAGTCATTCCGTCTCTTCGCGGCTCAGGTCGTGTCGCGAGCGCTCGGACCTCGTATCAACGAGTTCCTGCGATCGGCCCGGCGATTCGGCGGTTCCGGCCGAATGAAGAGCCGCTTGCAGCCGCTGAACCCCGGCAAGCCACAAGGTGCGTCGAATACAAAAGCATCGGAGCAACGCAAATGAAGGTCCTGATTCTGGCGGGTGGACTCGGAACTCGGCTTGCCGAGGAGACCGACCGAATTCCGAAGCCGATGGTGGAGATCGGCAATCGGCCGATTCTTTGGCACATCATGCGGCACTACGGCCAGGCTGGGTTCAAGGAATTTGTGGTGGCGCTTGGCTACCGGGGCGACGTCGTGAAACGCTTCATGCTGGACTATCGCGCCCTGAGCTATAGAAACGTGAAGCTCAATATGGCGACGGGCGACGTTGAACTGGCAGATGGTGATGAACCCTTGGATTGGGAGGTCAACCTCCTGGAAACTGGCCTCCATACACAGACGAGTGGGCGGGTCCGCCGTGCGCTTTCGGTGATTGGCAACGAACGGTTCATGTTGACCTATGGTGATGGCGTCTCCGATGTGAACCTCAAAGAGCTGTTGGCCTTCCACGAGAGCCACGGCAAGCTCGTGACGATATCCATCGTCAAAGCAAAGTCGCTCTTTGGGCATCTCAGTATTGAAGGCAGCCAGATTACGGAATTTGTCGAAAAACCCCAGGAATTGCAGGGTTGGATCAACGGTGGTTTCATGATCATGGAGCCCGGAGTCGCCGAGTATCTCGGTGATGATGACATGCCGCTCGAACGATCACCCTTCGAACGACTCGCGCAAGATGGACAGATGATGGCCTTCCGCCATCACGGGTTCTGGCAGTGTATGGACTCCCTCCGCGACATGCGCCTTCTCGAAACTCTATGGGACAGTGGCGCCGCCCCTTGGAAAACCTGGGAGTGAGACCGCTCCTAGCGGTCTTCCAAAAGAGACGGAACGCATGAACACACCTACTTCGACCGCTCCCGTTGACCAACACGGATCGGCTGCACCCTGTCGCTTCTGCGCCGGAACCGACGTGGTTCCGATCCTTGACCTCGGCGAGCAGCCCTTGGCGAACTCGTACCTCACGTCGGTCCAGATGAAGGCACCCGAACTCGAGCCCAAGTACCCGCTGCGAGTTCGGGTCTGCACACAGTGCTGGCTCGTCCAGCTAGAGGACTTCGCTCGGCGTGAGGACATCTTCAATGAGGACTACTCCTACTACTCGTCCTTCTCCTCGAGCTGGCTCGCCCACGCTTGCGACTATGTCGAGAAGATGACGGCCGGGCTCGACCTCGATGGTTCGAGCCTGGTCGTCGAGCTTGCGAGCAACGACGGCTACCTTCTGCGGAACTTCGACGCTCGTAAGATTCCCGTACTCGGGGTCGAACCCTGCGCAGGGGTGGCCAACGCGGCCCAAGCCATCGGCGTCCGAACCGAGATCGTGTTCTTTGGGAC
>JAYSTV010000501.1:0-2431 GCA_043719425.1 Acidimicrobiia bacterium
ATGGGAATGACTCCGGCCGGATGAGCGAGGATGAAGGCGAGGGCGATCTGGGTGCGGGACGCTACGTGGGTTTGCGCCAGTTCGTCGAGGACCGATCGCACGGCCACCACACGTTCGTCGTCGGGTGCGTCGCTGACCACGCGGCCACCACCGAGCGGGCTCCAGGCCAACGGCGTGAGGCCCGCTTCCATGGCCAGGTCGAAGACGCCGTCGTCGATCGGGGCGAGCTGCGTGACCGAGAACTCGGGCTGCACGGTCTGGAGCGTGATGTCCGACGGGAGGTGAGCGGCGAGCGCGCGGGTCTGTGCCGCCGAATAGTTCGACGCACCGAGGTGAAGAACCTTGCCGGCGCGAACAAGCGCAGCGAGGGCGTCGGCGGTCTCGGCCGGATGGGCGAGCAGATCGGGTCGGTGGATCTGGTACAGGTCGATCACGTCGGTCCGGAGTCGACGGAGCGAGGCATCACAGGCGGCCGCGATGTTGGCGGCCGATGCGTCGTAGGGGACTCCGAGCCCGATGCCACGTTCGAGCTGGATGCCGCCCTTCGTGGCCAACACCACCCGGTCACGAAGGCCGGGCGTGGACGCAAACACCTCACCAAGCAGTTCCTCGGCGGCGCCCCAGGGGCAGTCATTGTCCAGGCCGTAGACATCGGCCGTGTCAATCAAGGTCATCCCGGCGTCGACGGCGGCGCCAATGCGACCCTGCGCCGTGGCGAGGTCGGTGCCGCCGAAACGCCAGCATCCAAAGGCGATGGCCCCGACGCTCAAGCCTGTCGTCCCGATCGTTCGCTGTTTCACGGTTCGAGAGGCTACGTCTCGGAGCCAACCCCTGCCTTCGGAGATCCCCGGGTAGCGTCACTGCCCATGCAGGAGCTTCGCTACGGCGTGATCGGGACCGGGATGATGGGGTGCGAGCACCTCCGAAATTTGGTGGCACTTCCGGATGTGCGGGTCACCGCGATCGCCGATCCGATCGAGCGGTCGCGTGAGTGGGCGGCCGCCGTACTCGAGGATCAGCCGCCCCATGCCAGCCACGGTGACTTTCGAGAGCTGCTCAGTCGCAAGGACGTCGATGCCGTGGTGATCGTGACCCCCAACCACACCCATGCCGACGTTGTACGCACGATCTATGCCGAACGGCCCGACCTGCACGTGATGATCGAGAAACCCTTGTGCACGACCGTCGGTGACTGCCAGTCGTTGGTGCAGGGAGCCGCCAGTCACCGGGGCATCGTGTGGGTCGGTCTCGAATATCGATACATGCCGCCGGTGGCCCGATTCTTGGCTGAGCTCCGCCAGCCGGAAATCGGGAAACTCCGAATGCTGGCCATACGCGAGCACCGATTTCCCTTCCTGGTGAAAGTCGGTGACTGGAACCGGTTCACCGCCAACACCGGGGGGACCCTCGTGGAGAAGTGCTGTCACTTCTTTGACCTGATGAACCTGGCGGTCGGATCGCGGCCGGTTCGAGTGATGGCGAGCGGTGGGCAGGATCACAACCACCTTGACGAGTTCTACGAAACGACTGACGGTCCTAAGCGCGCAGATATTCTCGACAATGCCTACGTGATTGTTGAATACGCAAATGGCGTGCGGACGATGCTTGATCTCTGTATGTTCGCGGAGGGCGGGCCCAATGAGCAGGAGTTGGTGGCGACCGGCACGCTCGGCAAGGTTGAGGCGTTCGTGCCGAGCGGGGAGGTGCGGGTCGGTCTTCGCGGCGGGCCACTCCGCGTCAGCGGCGCGTCGACCTCAAAAGGGGTTCGCGTAATCGACGCCTCGCACGATGAGCGGGTCGCCCATGCAGGCTTCCATCACGGTGCGAGCTATCTGGAACACGTTGACTTTGCTGCCGCCATTCGCCACGGCACACAGCCGCTGGTGACGCTCGACGATGGTCTGTGGTCGGTGGCTGTGGGCGTCGCTGCCCATCGATCGATCGACGAACGACGGCCGGTCGATCTTTCCGAGCTGGGACTGTCTGAGCCTGCCGGCAGGTCCGTTGCCTCAACGGAGCTGGGAGTATGAAGCAAGGGCACAATCCGCTCTCGGCCTTCGGGCCGACCTCGTGGTCGTCGCCGGGGGTGCTGTCGATAGGACGGATGCGCTCGCGCACCGTGCGTGCGTCGTACGACTCCGTGGCCGAGGCTCGAGGCGGCCGAAATCCATGGGTGAAGTCGCTCGACGGAGCGTGGCGCTTTGCCTATCTCGCCTCGCCCACCGCCGTGACTGCGGCGCACGTTGATCCGGCGACTAGCGACGATCGTTGGCCGACGATCAGTGTGCCGGGCACCTGGCAAACACAGGGGTACGGCGCGCCGCACTACACCAATGTGCTGTATCCGTTCCCCCAGGAGCCATGCGAGGTTCCGGAAGCTGACAACGCCACCGGCGTGTATCGACGGGACTTTGAGCTGGCAGCAACATGG
>JAYSTV010000502.1:0-2431 GCA_043719425.1 Acidimicrobiia bacterium
CCTCTCGAGGCCGGCCTCGGACACCTGATCGCCTGGAACAAGGTCGGTGGCTTCGTCGGTCAGGAAGCGCTCGAGCACCAACGCCAGAGCGGACCACTACGTACACGTATCATCGGCGCTCGGGCCACACCGTTCAAACGTGAAGCGCCATCCGGGTTCCATCGGGGCGACGTTGTCTATCGTCACGATGTCGCAATCGGCTGGGTGCTCTCCGCCACGATCGGCTACACGGTCAACGCTGCGGTCGCCATGGTCAAACTCCACAATGCCGACGGGATCACCGAGCAGTGGCTCGGTACCGACGCCTGGAGCATCGATCACCAGGGCACCCGCATCCCGGTCACGTTGTTCAGCGGACGTCTCCACCCAACTGCGCTCGCAGGGTCTGCGCGTCACTGACCGCATCGTCAAGTGGTCGATCATCGGCCAGCACGGTGATGTGGCCCATCTTGCGGCCCGGCTTGGCCACCTCTTTCCCGTAGAGATGCAGATGAGCGTGAGGAAAGCGATCCACGATCGACCAGTCCGGTTCGCCGTTGGCCCAGACGTCACCAAGCAGGTTGATCATGACCGCCGGCGTGTGCTGCGTCGTCTCGCCAAACGGGGCGCCGACCGCTGCTTGGAGTTGGAGCCCGAACTGCGAGGTCACACACGCATCGATCGTGTGATGGCCCGAATTGTGCGGCCGAGGCGCCATCTCGTTCACCAGGAGTGAGCCGTCGGCCAAGACGAAGAACTCCACTCCGATCGTGCCAACGTGATGCAAGGCCACGGCGATACGCTGAGCAATCTCATCAGCGCGCGTAGCAATCTCGGGCGACACGCTCGCTGGGGCGATCGTGTGGTCAAGGATCCCGTTCACGTGGACGTTCTCACCCGGGGGAAAGGAGACCCACGAGCCGTCCAACCCCTGCGCGCCCACGACGGATATCTCCATCACAAACGGCACCAGCTGTTCCAGAACGGCCTCCGGCGAGCCAAGAACGGACCACGCGTGATCGAAATCCGACGCTGCATCGAGACGAATTTGACCACGCCCGTCGTACCCGAACGACGCCGTCTTCAGAATGCCGGCGCCGCCAACGAGGGCCAGCCCCGACCGAACCTCGGACGGCGAATGCACCACGACGAAGCGCGCGTGCGGCACGCCATGGAGAGCGAGGAATTCCTTCTCCCGACGGCGGTGCTGGCACACACCGATCGATGACGATGCCGGACGCACCGGCACCATCTCGGCCAGCCGATCGAGGAGCGCCACGGGGATGTTCTCAAACTCCGACGTGATCACATCGCATACCTCTCCAAAGCGGCGGTTCGCCTCGGCGTCGTCGTAGGGGCCGACGATCTCCGAATGAGCCACCTGCACCGCTGGGCCGCCCGGCGCATCGTCCGTACGGACCACCACCCGGTAGCCCGCAGCAACCGCCTCAACGGCCAGGAACCGACCCAACTGGCCGCCTCCCAGAATGCCGATCGTGGCCCCGGGAGGAATCACCGATGACACGTGACCGGTCAACGCGCTGGTAGCTCGGACTGCGACGCCACGGCCGCGTCGTGAGCTGTCATCCGTCGCGCTTGCAAGCGATCGGTGAGAGCAACATCGTCGACGGCCAGGAGTGCTGCGGCGAACAGCGCGGCATTCACCGCACCAGCGCGGCCAATCGCGAAGGTGGCCACCGGGACACCGGCGGGCATCTGCACGATGGAGAGCAGCGAGTCCATTCCGGCGAGCGCCGTCGACGGCACCGGCACGCCGAGCACGGGCACCAGTGTTTGCGCGGCGAGCATGCCCGGCAGATGGGCCGCTCCCCCGGCTCCAGCGATGATGACTCTCAGACCACGAGAAGCAGCCGTTGTTGCGTACTCGGCCATCTCAGAGGGCATCCTATGTGCACTTACCACAGTCGTTGCGTGGGCGACGCCAAGTTCGTCGAGGACCTTTGATGCATGCTCCATCACCGACCAGTCCGAGCTTGAACCCATGACAACGCCAACGACGGGCGCTGTCACAGAGTGCCGCGGCTGTAGTTCGGTGCTTCCTTGGTGATCTGCACATCGTGGGGATGGCTCTCGGCCCGACCCGCGGCCGTGACCCGCATCAGCCGGGCCTCACTGAGCTCGTTCAGATTGGCCGCGCCGGCGTAGCCCATACCGGCGCGAAGGCCACCGACCATCTGATGCATCACATCGCTCAGCGAACCGGCGTAGGGCACGCGCCCTTCGATCCCCTCGGGCACGAGCTTGCCGGTATCGGTCTCGCCGCGTCCTCGCCCCTGACCGGTGGCGTAGCGATCGTTGGCCCGACCGCTCAATGCACCGATGCTTCCCATGCCGCGGTAGCTCTTGTACCGACGACCTTCATAGAGCTCGAACTCGCCGGGCGATTCGTCGGTCCCGGCCAACACGCTGCCCAACATCACGAGGTTGGCGC
>JAYSTV010000503.1:0-2426 GCA_043719425.1 Acidimicrobiia bacterium
TCACCCACCAGAAATTGACTTTCGCTGGATCAAAACCTACGTTTTCGCCCCTACACGTATGGAACTTGTCCTCACGAAGTCCGATCGCGAGATGCTGAAGGCGGTTTATCGTCTCTCCAAGGGTGGCTCCGACGCGCATACCGGCGCCCTCGCCGAGCACCTCGGACTCGTGCCCGGGACCGTCACGGCGGCGATCAAGCGTCTCGCCGAGCGTGACCTGATCACCCATCGCCCGTACAAAGGGGTGGAGTTGACCGTGGAAGGACGACGCGCCGCGGTTGCGGCCATCCGTCGGCATCGCATCGTGGAGCGGTTCCTGGCCGACTACCTCGGCTACGCCTGGCAAGAGGCTGACCGTCTCGCCGGCTCCTTCGAACATGAACTTCCCGAAGAGGTTGAGGACCGGATCTTCGAGGTGCTCGGCCGTCCGACCACGTGTCCGCACGGCTTTCCGATTCCCGACGCCGAGACCGACCGGATTCCCCAAATGCCCTCGCTGGAGGAGCTCAACGTCGGTGATGGCGGCGTCGTGGCCCTCTCCGGGTCGACCGAAGCGGAGATCCTCACCTTCCTCGACTCGCTCGGCATCCGCCCCGGTTCTCACATCGAGATCGTCGAGAAGCACCCCTTTGACGGGCCGATCGTCGTCAGTGTCGATGGCACCCATCGCACCGTCGGCGAGCGCTTGGCCAAACAGATCTTCGTGAAAGCACGCCACCTCGTGGCCGCCGATCGACCCGCCCGTGCCGAGACCGAAGCGGTCGACGCCCGAACCCCGTCGGTTTCAGACCGGAAACGAAAGGATGTATCTGCATGATGAACATAGTTCTTGCTGCTGAAGGGGGGTATCAGGAGTTTGTCCTACGGGGCGGCGAGAAGCTGATCCTCCTGATTTCGGGCCTGTCCGCCCTGCTGGCGATTGCCGTCGGTTTCATCTTGATGAAACAGGTGCTGGCCGCCGATCAGGGAACGGCGAAGATGCGCGAGATCGCGGCGGCGATTCAGGAAGGGGCGCTGGCCTATCTCAAGCGGCAGTTCAAGACGATCGCAGTGATCCTCGTGCCGCTCGCCGTCGTCGTGTTCGTCACCTCGTCGGCCATCATCAAGCCCAACGGGTCGGAGGCGCTCTCCTTCGTGCAGGCGGGGGCGTGGCGCACCGTGGCCTTCGTGATGGGTTGCTTTGCGTCAGGTCTGACCGGCTACATCGGCATGACGCTGGCCACGCAGGCCAACGTGCGTACCGCCGCCGCCGCCCTCACCAACTCAATGCCCAAGGCCCTCGACGTGGCCTTCAAGACCGGCGGCGTGGCCGGCATGTTCACCGTCGGTCTCGGCCTCGCCGGGGCCACCGGCATCATTGCCATCTTCCAGAACTCGTCGTCGGTCATCCTCGTCGGCTTCGGCTTCGGTGGGTCACTCCTGGCGCTGTTCCTTCGGGTCGGCGGCGGCATCTTCACCAAGGCCGCCGATGTGGGCGCTGATCTTGTCGGCAAGGTCGAAGCCGGTATCCCCGAGGACGATCCGCGCAACCCGGCCACCATTGCCGACAACGTGGGCGACAACGTCGGCGACTGTGCCGGTATGGCCGCCGACCTCTTCGAGTCCTACGAAGTCACCCTCGTCGCCTCGATCATCCTGGGCGTGGCGGCGTTCAAGGCCATCGGCGCCAACCCGGCACTCGGCCTGGTGTTCCCGCTCGCCGCTCGCGCCGTTGGCGTGGTGGCTTCGATCGCCGGGGTCTACGCCGTCAAGGCCAAACCCGACGAGACCGACGCCCTCAAGCCGATCAACCGCGGCTTCCTGGTGGCCGGATCCATCACCCTGGTCGGCGTGCTCGCCCTCGGGCTCGGCTACATCGGCGACGTGAAGGGCAACGGCATCAACGAAGGCCTCCGGTGCGCGCTTGCGGTCGTCGTCGGTCTGGTGCTGGCCCAGCTGGTGAGTCGCCTCACCGAGTACTACACCGCCACTCATCACCGTCCGGTGAAAGAGATCGCCGAGTCGGCTCGCACCGGCCCGGCGACGGTGGTCCTCACCGGCACGTCGGCCGGTCTCGAATCCTCCGTCTACGCCGTCCTGGCCATTGCCCTTGCGCTCGCCGTGTCGCTCGGCCTCGGTGGCGGGAACCTGCAGTTCTCGCTCTATCTCGTGGCCCTCACCGGCATGGGCATGCTCGCGACTACCGGGGTGATCGTGGCCGAGGACACCTTCGGTCCGGTCTCCGACAACGCCGCCGGTATCGCCGAGATGTCGGGCGAGTTCCACGGTGAAGCGGAAAAGATCATGGTCTCGCTCGACGCCGTCGGCAACACCACCAAGGCCGTGACCAAGGGCTTTGCCATTGGTTCGGCGGTCATCGCCGCCGTGGCGCTGTTCGCCTCGTTCATCGAAGGAGTGGCCAAAGAAACGCTGTCGGCCGACGTGAT
>JAYSTV010000504.1:0-2418 GCA_043719425.1 Acidimicrobiia bacterium
GCCTCAGCCCGGTACCCGCGACCGTTCATCGTTTCAGTGAGCTGCTCAACTTCGTTGCGAGTGCGGCAGAACACGATGGTGGCGCCAGGCGCTTCGACATCGAGCACCCGGCCGAGCGCCGCAGGCTTGTGCGAACGCTGCACCACATAGACCGCTTGGCGAACGAGCGCCTTTCCGGGCTTGGTGTCGCCGAGGCCGATTTGGATCTTGAGCGGATCACGAAGATGGCGTTTGGCAATGCTGTTGATGCGCGGCGGAATCGTCGCCGAGAACATGACGGTTTGACGGGTGTCAGGCGTGGACTTGAGGATCTCTTCGATGTCCTCGGCAAAGCCCATATCGAGCATTTCGTCGGCCTCATCAAGCACGACCATCGAGATTCGATCGAGCTGCAGCGTGCCTCGCGCAATGTGGTCCATCGCCCGGCCCGGAGTGGCCACCACCACGTGCACGCCGTTGGACAACGCCTGGAGCTGCCGACCAATCGGCTGCCCGCCGTAGATCGGCACGACGCGCGCATTGAGAACGCGACCGTATTTGTACATAGCTTCGGAGACCTGCACGGCAAGCTCACGGGTCGGCACGAGAACGAGAGCAAACGGTTGCGGCTTGCCGTGACCCTCGGGGATCGCCTGGAGAATGGGCAGGGCGAACGCGGCCGTTTTACCGGTGCCGGTGGCCGCTTGGCCGATGAGATCCCTGCCGCTCAGCACCAGCGGAATGGTCTCGCGCTGGATCGGCGTGGGCTCTTCGTACCCCAGTGATTCGATGGCCGAGAGCAGTTCCGGGCGCAAACCCAGCGAAGCGAATCCGCCAGCCGTGTTGGGGGCAAAAGCGCCATCTTCGGAGGGCTGATCGTCGGAGTCTTCGGCGTACTTCACAACGCAACGTTAGTGCCGATGCGGCCCGCCATCGAAGAGACGCAGGTCACGGACGACGTCGAGTCCAAATTGCCCGGCTAGACAGCCCGCTGGCGCCGTAACGTAGGAAGGTGACTGCGACGCTGAATGTCCACCGCCTCGCCTCCGTCGATGAGCTTCGAGCGATCATCGGGGAGCCGTCGGCCGTGGTGTGCACCAAGATCGCCAATGCGCTGAACCCGCTCACCCGGCCCTATATCGAGCGCTCGCCGTTTCTGTGCCTTGCCACGGCTGATGCCCAGGGAAACTGCGACGTGAGTCCTCGCGGCGACCCGCGAGGCTTCGTCCGCATTCTTGATGATCGGACCCTGCTGATCCCCGAGCGACCCGGCAATCGTCTCGCCGATGCGCTGCGCAACATCATCGCCAATCCACACGTGGGCTTACTGTTTCTCCTGCCCGGGATCGGCGAGACCTTCCGGGTCAACGGGCGGGCGTGGCTCACCGACGATCAGGCGCTCCTGGCCGACAGCGCACACGCCGGAAAGGTCCCGAAGCTCGGCATCGTGGTGGAGATCGACGAGGCGTTCACCCAATGTCCCAAGGCGTTCATTCGTTCTGGAATCTGGAACGCTGAACAGTTCCAGACGACGGAAGGGCTCCCGAGCGGAGGCGAGCTCCTGGCCTATCTCAACGAGTCGACCGATCCGTCGTTCGACGGTGCGGATTACGACGTGACCCGCGCCGCCAGATACGCCCGGGGCGAGGGCATGTACTGAGCCTTGGCGGCGAGCACATCCGGGTATACGGTTTCGGGTGTCGGCGCGGCGCTCGTCCGGGTCGCGCTGGAGGTCTTTGGTGGCTGCTATACCCGTCGTTCTCGTTCTGCTGCTGATCCTGATCTTCCTGTCGGTCAAGACGGTCGAGCAGGGCAACGTCGCTATTGTCACTGTGTTCGGGAAGTACCGACGCATCCTCCGGCCAGGCCTGAACTTCCTCATCCCGATCATCGAGAAGATTTCGAGTCGCGTGTCGATTCAGAACCGATCGATCGAGATCGAGTTTCAGGCCATCACCCAGGACCAGGCCAATGTGTACTTCAAGGCGATGCTGCTCTATGCCGTCGTCAACGAGCAAGAAGAGACGTTGAAGAACGTGGCCTTCAAGTTCCAAAGCGAGAAGGACTTCCTGACCGCGTTGATCCGAACAATCGAGGGTTCGACCCGCGGCTTTGTGGCCACGAAGCGCCAGGCCGAGATCCTCGGTTTGCGTCGAGAGATCGTCGAAGAAGTCAAAGATCAGCTCGATGCCACTCTTGAGGGCTGGGGCTATCACCTCATCGACCTGGCCCTCAACGACATCACGTTCGACTCGGTCATCACCGAATCGATGGCCCAGGTGGTGGCGTCGAACAACCTCAAGGCGGCGGCCACGAACCAGGGCGACGCGCTCCTCATTCGCCGCACGAAAGAGGCCGAAGCCGAGGGCAATGCCATTCAGATCGCCGCCCAGGCCGAACGAAGCGCGTCGCAACTCCGCGGTCAGGGTGTGGCGTTGT
>JAYSTV010000505.1:0-5827 GCA_043719425.1 Acidimicrobiia bacterium
GAGGCGTTGGGCCAGCGGCGAGACGAGATCGAACGGAGAGGTGGTGGCGAGGACGAGCAGGTCGCCGTCGTCTCGGTGGGACCGCAGGAGCGAGGCCACGTAGGGCTGAACCTTCGGAAGGAGCACGTCGGCGGCGTGTTCGGCGGCCCCGACCACGTCGTTGCGCTGCAGCCCTTTCACCCGCGTCGACGCTCGCTTGGCCAGCTGCATGATCAGGTACGACTCGCCGACGAGGTCAAAGAACCGAAATAGCAGGTCCTGGCCGGGGAGATGTGGCGTAGGCACACCCAGGCTGGCGAAGGCCTCGGCAAAGGCCGGACCGCTCGCTCCCGCCAGCAGTGTGCGATCGAGGTCGAAGAACGCAGCGGAGCGGGCCATGTGGCCAAGTCTTGCTGGTCGCAGTTCGTCCGTCACCCGGCTCGGGCCTGACTTCGATTTTTTTTCGCCTTCATGCCGGCCCAAGCGAGCTGGCTGGCCCACGAGACGGAGGTCACGAGGGAATGATCCTCCAGCCTACCTACTAGTAGGTAGGCTGGAGTCCATGGCTTTGACCCATACCGATGTCCGTCCCGAAGACCGGGCGCTGCTCGCCGAACTCGTGCCCGTAGCCGAGTCATTGCTCGAGCGTCATATCGCCACGTCAAAACCCTGGTACTCCCACGAAATCATCCCGTGGTCACTCGGCCGTGACTTCGTCCCCGGTGAGGCGTGGTCGCCCGACGACGTGGTCCTGCCCGACCCCGTGCGCAGCGCCCTCTTCGTGAATCTGCTCACGGAAGACAACCTGCCGTATTACTTCGAGACGATTAACCGGATGTTCGGGCGCAACGACATATGGCGCACCTGGTCGCACCGATGGACGGCCGAGGAAGCCCGTCACTCCATTGCCATCCGTGACTTCCTCGTGGTCACTCGGGCCATCGATCCGTGGGCCCTCGAAGACGCCCGCATTGGCCAGATGAGTGGGGGTGAAGTCCCTCAACCCGAAACCGCGTGCGACGGGTTCGTCTACGTCGCCCTGCAGGAACTGGCCACCCGAATCTCGCATCGCAATACCGGCAAATTGCTACAGACCGAAATGGACGCGAGTGGACACCCGGCGGCGCGGGCAGGCTACGACGTGATGGCCCGGGTGGCGGCCGACGAGAACTTCCACTACCTCTTCTACCGAGACATCACCACCGCCGCCATTGCCGTCGATCCGTCGTCGGTCGTGTGTGCCATTGATCGTCAGATTTCGGATTTCGAAATGCCCGGCACCGGGATCGTCGGGTTTGCCGAGCACTCGCGGGCCATCGCCAACGCGGGGATCTACAACCTGCCGATTCACTACTCCCAGATCCTCGCTCCGGTCGTCCTCCGACATTGGGGATTGGAGTCGATCGAAGGTCTGAACGACGAAGCCGAGCAGGCCCGTGAGCGAACCGTGAAGTTGCTCGGTCGCCTCGAAAAGGCGGCGGGCCGGATGGCCGAACGAGCGGATCGACGGGCGGCCAGGGCGGTCGAGACCGGCACGGCCTCAACGGCGCTTGACCTGCGCGACTCCGACACCGAACTCGCTTCCGTCTGACCAAACGTCGCGGGTCGGCCCGCTGGCGGCTGACCTATACGGTGGTGACGTGCCGACCACCACCGACGCGCCGGCCACGACCACGGCGGCGTTGGCGTTCACCTCACGAATCCGGGCTGGCCATCGGGGCATCGTCGCCGCGGGAATGACCACCCTCGACGGACGCCTCGATGCCCGTGAGGTTGTTGCGTTTGTGATCGAACAGAGTGAGCGAGGCGGGGCAATTGACGTGGGCGACGGTGAAGTCCTGGCCGAAGCCGCCACCCTCGCCTTGACGATGCGTCGACCGCTGGTCGGCATTCTCCACTCCACCGGGGTCGACGTGCACGCCGGGCTGTCGGCGCTCCACGGTTGGGGTCGCGCCGCCAAGGCGCTCGCCGACTGCTCCGGCGTTGTGCCCGTCACCCTCGTGGTCGACGGGCCGGCCGTGTCGGGTGCTGCGCTGCTCCTCGGGCTGGCCGACCTGGTGATCATGACGGAGGCGTCGTATGCGTTTGTCAGCGGCCCGTCGATGGTGGCGGATTTCACGGGCATGGTTCTCGACAACCAGACGCTCGGCGGGGCCACGACCCACGCCCGTCAATCCGGCCTTCCCGCCGCCGTGGTCGGAGATGTGGCGGCCGCCCTCGACACCGTCGCCGTACTTCTCGGCTACCTTCCGGACCACGGCGACGCGTTGACGGAGGAAGTCGCCACCGACGACCCCGGCGAGCGTGATGCCCCGGAACTGAACGAGCTCATTCCGGCGTCGTCGACGGGGAGCTACGACGTGCGCGCCGTCGCCCGGGCGATCTGCGACGAAGACTCGGTGACCGAGGTCAGGTCTCGTTTCGCCCCGAATTTGGTGACCGCTTTCGCCACCATCGAGGGCCGGGCGATCGGCATCGTTGCCAATCAGCCGCTCTCGCTCGCCGGCACGCTCGATATTCCGGCGGCCCAAAAGGGCGCCTGGTTCGTCGCCCTCTGCGATTCGTTCAACCTACCGATCCTCACGCTGGTCGACACACCCGGCTACTTCCCGGGCAAGGACCTGGAATGGCGCGGAATGATCCGCCACGGCGCCCAGATGGCCTACGCCTATGCCGAGGCCACCGTGCCCCGGGTCTGCGTGGTGCTGCGCAAGGCCTACGGCGGCGCCTTCATCGTCATGGATTGCAAGACCATGGGCAACGACCTCTGTCTGGCCTGGCCGGTGGCTGAGCTGGCGGTGATGGGGGCCAAGGGAGCGGTGCAGATCCTGTACCGCCGGGAGAGCGACGACGAGCGACTGGCCCGGGAGCTCGACTATGCGGCCGAGTATCTCAACCCCTACGTGGCGGCCGAGCGGGGCTATGTCGATGCCGTGATCGAGCCGTCGCAAACCCGACGCCTGGTGGCTAGGTCGTTCGACCTGCTGCGGACGAAGCGGGAGATGCTGGCCGGCAAGAAACACGGCAACTCCCCACTCTGAGTGAAAAAGAGCACGCAGAGTGCTCAAGTTCCCACGGTGGGTAGTCGAATGAATCTGCGTGACCACCACCGCCGCTCATCGACCGCACCGCCTGCCTCGCCGCGCTGCCCTCGGCTTTGTCGTTGCCGTGTCGCTCGGCCTGACCGGAGCGGCGAGCGCACTTCGACCGACGGTCGCCCTGGCCCAAAGTACCGACCGTGACGCCGCCGCGCTGGAGACCGAGTTCATTGCCGGGGTCAACGCGCTCCGAGCGTCACAAGGTCTCGCGGCCTTCACCGTGGATTCGGAGATCCGGCCCGTCGCCCTCGGCTGGACGCAGAAGATGGCCGATGCCGGTCGGATATCGCACAACCCGAACCTGGCGACCGAGATCACTGCACCATGGCGCAAGCTCGGCGAGAACGTCGGAACCGGGCCGGACACCGCGACGGTCGAAGAAGCGTTCGAGAACAGCCCGGGGCACCGCAGGAACCTCCTCGATCCTGAGTTCACCCACATGGCCATTACCGTCGTTGTCCGCGGCGAGAGGCTCTACGTCACCCAACAGTTCCGGACCCCGTCGGCCGCCGCCTCCGCCGTGCCGACGACCGCCGCCGGTACCCCGGTGGCTCTCGCCCTCGTGAACGTCCCGGCCACGGTGAAGCCCAAGTCGACCGGTTCGACGAAGCGCCGCAAAGTGCGCACCGCTGCTGTCAACCGGGTCTGACCCGCGTCTGACCTCCCTGCCGTTCGCCGCGGTTGAGCGGGCTGAGGTTTCCTACACTCGGGGGCATGACCACGACACCCTCACGTTTGCGGCGCGCCCATCAGTTCACCGTGTTCGCCGTCCCCGCCCTGCTGCTCGGCCTTTCGGCCTGCAGCAGTAACAGCGCCGACACCACGGCGGCGCCCGCGGAGACGGAGGCTCCCACCGCCGATACGACCGCCGCCATGGACAGCGCAGCTATGGCGGCGATGACCGCCGACACCACAGCTCCGGCGACTGCGGAGACAGCGGCTGCGGACACGGCTCCGGCGGCCGGAGCGATCAGCGCCGCCTGCGCCAAGGACAAGCTCGTCCTCAAGACCGGGGGCACGCTCACCATCGGAACCGACTCGCCGGCCTATCCGCCGTGGTTCTCCGACGACGACCCAAAGAACGGCAAGGGCTTCGAAAGTGCTGTTGCCTTCGCGGTAGCGGAGACGCTCGGCTTCTCGAAGGACGAAGTGAAGTGGATCAAGGTTCCCTTCAACTCGTCGTATGCCCCGGGCAAGAAGGACTTCGACTTCGACGTCAATCAGATCTCGATCACCCCGGAGCGCAAGGCCGCCGTCGATTTCTCTGATGGCTATTTTGACGTAAACCAGGCGGTCGTGGCCCTCAAGGATTCTCCGGCGATTTCGGCGAAGACGATTGCCGATCTGTCCAAGCTGAAGTTCGGTGTGCAGCAGGGCACGACGAGTCTCCAGTTCGTGACCGACGTCGTGAAGCCGGGCAGTGAGCCCTTTGTGTACTCGACGAACAACGACGCCAAGGCGGCGCTCGCGGCCAAGCAGATCGACGCAATCGTGCTCGATCTCCCCACGGCGTTCTACGTGTCGGCGGCCGAGATCGAAGGATCAGTCGTCGTCGGTCAGTTCGCCAGTCAGGGCGGCGGCGAGCAGTTCGGCCTGCTGTTCGAAAAGGGAAGCGCGCTTACTCCTTGCGTGAACGAGGCGCTCGCCTCGCTGAAGTCGTCGGGCAAACTCGCAGCCATCCAGCTCGCGGAGTTGTCAACGGCAACGAACGCTCCGGTCTTCGGCTGATTGCTGCATTGATCCGCCGAGCCGTCGACCGTCGCGCTCGGCGGAACCCTTGACCGACACCCCGCCCCGTCCCGGCTCCTCGTCGTGGCGGGGCGGTGTCATTGCCACGGTTTCCACCGTTGTCGTCTTCGGTCTTTTGGTCGTTGGGATCACGTCCACGCCCGGGTGGTCGAAGTTTCGCGCCACGTTTCTCTCGGGCTTTCACTTTCGCAAGAGCTTCCCGCTGATCCTGCGCGGCTTTGCTCTCAACGTGAAGGTCTTTGTGGTCGCCTTCGCCCTCTGTCTCATTGTTGGCATGATCGTGGCCGTCGTCCGCATGATTCCCGGTCCGGTGTTTTTCCCCTTGCGGCTCATTGCCGTGATCTACACCGACGTGTTCCGAGCGGTGCCGTCGATCGTGCTTATCTACCTCTTCGGTTTCGGCGTGCCTGGCCTCGGTCTCGACCGGCCCTGGAACAACCCGATCATCTGGGGCACCACGGCCATCGTGTTGAACAGCGCGGCCTATGTCGCCGAAGTCTTTCGCTCCGGCATCCGATCGATCCATCCGTCGCAGATGGCGGCCGCCCGCTCCCTCGGTCTGTCGCGGGTGCAGGCGCTTCGCTTCGTCATCGTCCCCCAGGCCGTTCGGCGAGTGATCCCGCCACTCATCAACGACTTCATCGCCGTGGTCCAGAGCACGGCTCTGCTGTCCACCCTCGGCCCGCTCGAAGCACTCCGTCGAGCGCAAAACTATGCGAGCTACAGGTTCAACTTCACTGCGTATCTCGGAGCCACGCTCTTGTTCCTGGCCGTGACGATCCCCCTCGCCCGCCTCGGCGACACGCTGGTTTCTCGTCAGGAAGCGAGGCAGCGATGAGCGACGGCCCGATGATCGAGCTGCGCGGCGTGGTGAAATCGTTCGGCAAAAACCGCGTGCTGAACGGGGTCGACCTCACCGTGGCGCGCCACTCTGTGGTCGGTCTCATCGGCCCGTCCGGTTCGGGCAAATCGACCCTGCTGCGCTGTATCAATCTCCTGGA
>JAYSTV010000506.1:0-5826 GCA_043719425.1 Acidimicrobiia bacterium
TTGGGCTCGGAGGTTGCGTGGTGACCAACCCACGGCGATCGTTCTCGGCCAACGACTTCTTCGACATCGTCGAGCGGGAGTCGGTGAACTGGGCGGTCATCGTGGGCGACGCGTTTGCCAAGCCCCTCCTTGCCGCGCTCGACGCCAGATCGACTCGGTGGGATTTGTCCAGCCTCACGCTCGTGACCAGCTCGGGTGTCATGTGGAGCCAGGAAACCAAAGACGGCCTCCTCGAACACCTTGAGCACACGCTCCTGGTCGACTCCTACGGCTCGTCCGAGGCGGTTGGCCTCGGCGCTTCGGCCTCGTCGAAGGGCCGGACCAGCACGACCGCGCAGTTCCAACTAGGGCCAAGGGTGCATGTCTTCACCGACGACAATCGCCGGGTCGAGCCGGGATCGGACGACCAGGGATTCGTGGCCATCAGCGGATTTGTGCCGATCGGGTACTACAAAGACGAAGTCAAATCCGCTCAGACCTTCCGGGTCATCGACGGTGTCCGCTACTCAGTTCCCGGCGACTTCGCCCGGGTCAATGCCGACGGCACCCTGCTGTTGCTCGGCCGGGGGTCGGTGTGTATCAATACCGGCGGCGAGAAGGTCTTTCCCGAAGAGGTCGAAGAAGTCCTGAAGCTCCATGCGATGGTCGCCGACGCGGTGTGCGTCGGCATTCCCGACGACCGCTTCGGTCAAGTCATCTGCGCGGTGATCGAACCGCAGTCGTCGTCCGATGCGTTCGACGAGGCAGCCGTGTTGGCGTCGGTGGCGGCCCGCCTCGCCCGCTACAAGACGCCGCGTCTCGTGGTCCTCGTCGACACCATCGGCCGCTCTCCGGCAGGCAAGGTGGACTACAAGCACTTGACTGCTTTCGCGCTGGCGCGGCTCGGTCGGTAGGTGCCGAGGGCGGCTGGGGGCGCGATTGAGGGGAGCGCTGGCGCGGCTCGGTCGGTAGGTCCGCTTAGCTTCCCGACGGGGCGCGATCGATTCGGAGGTTGCCGGCCATCAGGCGGGTGTTGGCGACGTGCACGGTGGCGCCGTCGGCCTCTTTCAGTTCGGTCGTTGCTCCCCAGACCGCGGTGACGACCCCGGTGAAGCCATCGCCCGAGATGGTGTCGCCGGGATGCACGATTCGTGACACGTAGCGCCCGGCGGCCACCTCGCCCGCTATCGAGCGGCCGCCCAGTCCGGTCAGGAGGGCGATCGAAAGGGCGGTGGAACCAATGAGGCCGGCCACGGCCATGTCGACGACCCGGGTGTTGACCCCGATCTGGGCGATGGCCAAGAGAACAAACACGCCGACGGTGATGCTGCGGACCAGGCCGATGACACGGGGTTGCGGACGACCGGTGGCGTTGACCATGGCCGACCCGGCCGCGCCGGCCACCAACGACGCCACCGCGTTGCCGAGGAGCACAAATACCATCGCCACCAAGAAGCGCGGCACGGCGCTCATGATGGCGACGGGCAGCCGGTCGAGGGCGGTCTTGTCGAGGAACGACAGCGCCGCCACCACCGCGGCGGCGAGCACGCCGGAAAACACGATGCTGGCGGCGGCGGGCGCGAGATTGCGCAGACGCGCCGGACGGCTGGGGCGACCGAGGATGCGACGCACGGCGGCCGAAGCCACCGATCCGAGCACACCACCCACCACCAGTGCAGCGAGAGCAAACACCCACTTCATTGCAACAACCGCCGGCGATTCGTTGACCGACAGCCAGGAAGGAGAGCGGTTGCCCCAGCGGAGCTGGGAGTGTTGAGAACAGTTGGCGATGGAACTACAGGTCGCACGATCGGGCCTACATCTCCTCCGCGCCGGAGCCGTTGGTGCCCGCAGCTGCGTGACTACTCGTCGCGGGTCAGTTCCCGGACGGTCGCCAACCCTAGACCGAGCAGGTCAAGCGTGGTCGAGCGGGCCGTTGGCGCGTCGAGGGAGGCGAGGCGACTGCGCAGGCGTTCGGCAAGATCAGCGGGAGGGGCGAATGCTTCGCGCACAGCGGCGCGAGCGTCGTCGGAGAGAAGGCGCCCGCGGTCAAGTCGGTCGGCCAACGACGGTTGGCGTTCGAGGAGTCGCTCGAAGCGGTCGGGATCGGTGTCGAGGAGCTGATCCAGTTGGGCATCGGTGAAACGGAGGCGTCGAATCGGCTTCATGCTCGCCACCCCGCGAGCCCGTGGGCGAGTTGCTTGCGGGCCCGGAACAACCGTGTCTTAACCGTGGGCAGGGCCACATCGAGAGTGGTGGCGATGTCTTCATAGGTCATGTCCTCGACCTCGCGCAGGATGACGATCGACCGGGTGAGCGGATCGAGGGTATCCAAGGCCAGCAGGAGTTCGCTCACCATGAGGCGGCCGTCAACCTGACGGTCGACCGTCGGTCCCGAACTCATTTCCGGCATGGTTTCAGGGGACCTGAGCTCCTCGCGCCGTTTACGGAGGGCCGAGATCGCCGTATTGTGCGTGATTCGAAGCGCCCAGGCCCGCAGGGCGGATCCTTCGTGCAGCGATCCGGCGGCCTGCCAAGCCTTGAGCAAACTCTCCTGGACGACGTCCTCGGCGAGGGCGCCGTCGCCCATGATGGAGCGGGCCAGACGAAACATGGCCGGGCCGTGATCGTCGATCAGGATGCGAAGGACTTCATCGGGACTGGGCGCCGGGCCGGGCATGAAGCCGACGGCGAGGCTGAGGTCGCGACCCGGTTCGGCTTGGCGCGGCGCTGCAGAATCCCCAGCGGAGCTGGGAGAATCGGTAAACGACGACATCATTGGATCAGCCACGGCACTCCACGAGCCCACGGCGGCTCGTTCGAGGATGGCAGCGTCCATGGCGATTGAACGTCTTGGGTCGGCGTCTGGTCGCGAGCGGCCTCTATGCGAACGGACGATCCCCCCACCACGGGACGAAGTCTGGCATGTCCTCTGTGGGCGAGGCCGAGAAGGCGGGCGCTCGCTTCTCGAGGAACGACTCAACTCCCTCACGGGCGTCGGACCCCCGCCCGAGCTCCCAGATCGCTCTGGAGTCAACCTTGTGCGCTTCCATTGGGTGATCGGCGCCCAGCATGCGCCACAGCATCTGTCGGGTGAGGGCCACGCTCACGGCCGATGTGTTGGTAGCGATCTCGCCGGCCAGACCGTAGGCCACCGGGAGCAGGTCGTCGGGGGCATGGACGCTACGGACGAGGCGGCCGGCGAGCGCCTCGTCGGCCGAGAACACCCGTCCGGAAAAGCACCATTCGGCAGCCGTCGAGATCCCGACGAGACGGGGAAGGAACCAACTTGAGCACGCCTCCGGGACAATTCCCCGGCGGGCGAAGACAAATCCGAACTTGGCTGCGCTCGACGCCAGACGGATGTCCATCGGTAGGGTCATCGTGGCCCCAACGCCCACAGCCGGCCCGTTGATGGCGGCGATCAGGGGTTTGCGCGATTCGAACAGCCGCAGCGTGAGCCGCCCACCGCCATCTCGAATCCGTTCATCGACCGTGCCGGTCACGGATTCGGCCACCGGGTCGGTGGATGCGGCCCCGCCGAATGTGGCGCCGCCCGACGAAAGATCGGCTCCCGCGCAGTAGCCCCGACCGGCGCCGGTAAACACCACGGCACGAACGCCATCGTCGCCGTCAACCAGGTCCATGGCGGCAATGAGTTCGTGCATCATCGTGCCGGTAAACGCGTTGAGCTTCTCGGGTCGGTTCAGGGTGATCGTGGCGATGCGATCGGCCACGTCGTAGGTGATTTGGGTGAAGGTGGGCGTGCGCACGCCCTTGATCGTGGCACCGTCGCGAGCCAACGACGAAGTCGGATGCGCGGCGCGGACAGGCGGCGGCCGTAGC
The DNA here is from genome assembly GCA_043719425.1 of Acidimicrobiia bacterium. Classification (GTDB taxonomy): domain Bacteria; phylum Actinomycetota; class Acidimicrobiia; order Acidimicrobiales; family JANYDT01; genus JANLQX01. Next base: position 3,826 of record JAYSTV010000506.1, read on the forward strand.
CTGGGCGACCGTGCGTCCCCTGTTTCGTCGCCGGCACTCGGTGCTTGAGCCCGTGGCGGCCGTCGGTCTCGCTGCTTCGTTCGTTGTCGCGTTTGGCGTCGCCCCGGGTGCCGCGGTCGCCGCGTCGGGCCCCTCGACCACGCGGATCAATTCGACGACGGTTCTACGCGTGAGCGGGTTTCGTTTGGCCATCTCCCGGTCGTTTGCCGATGGGGCGCTGCGTTTCGAACCTGCGGCACCGTCAGCCAAAGTGATCCGGTCGAGGGCGACGGTTCTGCGGACGGCCCGTCGCGAACTTGATCCCGGGACAAAAGAACCGACGGCCGAGGTGTTCTTTGCCTCGTACGACCTGCAAACGACCGACCGGATCACTGGCGCAAACGCCACCGGGACCCGCCAGGCGCACACCGTGTGGGTGGTTCGGTTTCCCGGGGTCGACGGGCTGCGCAAGACGGGGGTGATTCTCCGGAACAATCTGCCGACGGCGGTGCCGATCACCACGATTGCGCGGTCGGTCAAGACCGACATCCTCGTGGTAGTCGACGATGTCACCGGCCGCGTGATTCTGCGCAGCGAGTACGCGTCCGAAGGCACCGGTTCGGCGTGAGTCGGGCCGTCGCCCGGATCCTGGCGTTCTTCACTTCGGCCGCCGTGCTGGTGTTGGAGATTCTCGCCGGACGACTCCTGGCGCCCTACGTCGGAGTCACCCTGCAGACCTACACATCGATCATCGGGGTCGTGCTGGCCGGAATCGCCCTCGGTAGCTGGACCGGTGGCCTGCTCGCCGATCGCATCGATCCGCGGGTGTTGGTCGGTCCAACGATGATGATTGGCGGCGGACTGGGCATGCTTTCGGCGCCGATTGTTCGCCTCGCCGCCCAATCGCTCGACGGCACAAGCGTGGTGGTGGTCTTCATCGCCACGGTGGCCGGGTTCTTCCTCCCATCGTTGGTGCTGAGCATGGTCAGTCCCATGCTGGTGAAAACGCAGCTGCGATCGCTTGAGTCGAGTGGAGCAACGGTTGGCTCGATGAGCGCAATCGGGACCACGGGATCCATTGTCGGAACGTTTGTTACCGGGTTCGTGCTCGTCGCCAAAGTGGCGGTCACGACAACGGTCCTTTCGGTTGGCTCCACGCTGCTCGTGATCGGCGCCGTGCTCACGTTGAGCGCCCGCCGACGACCGACGGCCGAGCGATGGACCACGGCGGGACTCCTGGCGTTCGGTGGTTTCGGCGCATCAACGGCGTTGGTCGTGGACAGTCCGTGTCAGCTCGAAAGTGCGTACTACTGCGCGTCGGTGTACTCGGTTGAGGGGTCCCCTCGAGTGCGCGTGCTGCACCTCGATAACCTCGATCACTCCGAGGTCGATCTCGACGATCCGGCCTCGCTGCGTTTCGACTACACCCGGCTGTTTGGTGTTGCCGTCGACGCGCTGCCCGCGGGCCCGGTCCGCGCCGTACACCTCGGCGGCGGCGCCCTCACCATGGCTCGCTACGTCCGAGCTACTCGTTCGGGCTCGACCGGCGTTGTGCTCGAAGTCGATGCCGCGCTATCGAAGCTCGCCCAGCGATCGCTCGGCTGGGTCCCCGGACCCGATGTGAAGGTCCAGATCGGCGATGGTCGGGTCACGATGAGCCGTCAGCCGGCGGGCCATGCCGACATCGTGTTCGGCGATGCGTTCGGCGCCGAGGCCGTGCCGTGGCACCTCACCACCAAGGAATTCACCGACACGATTCGTCGCGTGCTGCGCCCCGGAGGGGTCTACGCCTTGAACGCCATCGACGGCGACCGCCATCGGTTCGTCCGGGCCGAAGTGGCCACGATCGGTGCAGTGTTCGACCACGTGGCCGTTCTCGCGCCTGCGGATGCCTTTGTGAGCGGCGCGTTTGGTTCGAACTTCGTCGTGGTCGCATCCGACGCACCGTTGCCCCTTGCTCGCTATCGGGCGAGTATCGCCCGGCGGGGCTCTACCGCGGTGATTCTCACCGGCTCGGCGCTG
>JAYSTV010000507.1:0-5785 GCA_043719425.1 Acidimicrobiia bacterium
GTGATGCTCCACCCCTCGCCATCAACGAGTTCATCCATCGCAACCGCCTTGGCCATCGAGTGCTCAGCCCGCTCTCGGGTGTACGGCATCTCCCAGTCCTGATAGCGGGCCACCTCGTGAAGGCGGCGACGCTGGTAGGCCGCCTCGGCATCACTGAGCCGGGGCGGTCGCAAGATCAGCCGTTCGGTGTGGATCGGTTCGAAGGCCATACCGGTGAACCTAATTGGCGGCCTCAGATGAGGACCTGCATCTTCGTCCGGACAGTCGCTCCGGAGGCGACTGAGCGCACGATGATCAGGCGAGTCCAGAGTCGAGCGCTGAACACTCCCCTACGCTGGCCCCGGTGCAGTCTGAGCGTCTCACTTCCCACCTTCACGCATGGCTTGGCGCATGGCCCCCCGACGACGGCATCACCATCGTTGGGTCACTTCGTCGCACTCAACCTGGCTGGGACGGTGCCGTTCACGATTTCCTCGGCGTTGCTACCCCCACCTCGGCGGTGCTTTCCGTCCCCCCGAGCGCAGTCGACGTGCTGACCGAGGCCGTCGCCGCACTCAAAGCAGACGCGCTGCGCGACATGCTCGACGCGCTCGCCGCGTCGGACGCGCTGCCCCGAGCGCTGGGGCGAAATGGACGGATGGGGCGTGGCTTCTTCCGCTGGGCTCACGACGTTCCTCACGGTGACGACGTCGGCGAATGGATTCCGACCGACGACGCTCGCGTCCCGGAGTGGCTCAAGCCGTTCAACGGCGATGTACTGATCGCGTGGGACGACGACGGCAACTATGGCGCCGGGGTTGGACGCAAGCAGCATGACAATTTCGGTCACGAAATCTCCGTCGGCACCGAAGAAGCGCTGCGCGGTCGAGGCATCGCCCGCGGGCTGGTAGCCACGGCCGCTCGCCGAATCGCCAACGACGGGGCGATCGCCACCTATCTCCACGCCCCCGATAATCACGCCTCGGCCAAAGTCGCCGATGCCTCCGGCTTCCCCGACGAAGGCTGGAAGGTCATCGGCTACTGGGGCCCGCCGCCATCCTCCTGAGCGCCTGCTGAGAGCCCCTGTGGGAGCACTGTGACGGCAAACCACGACGGAGTAGTTCGCCTCGTACCTTGCCATGGGTGACTTCCAAACGATCCACCATCCGCCGATCTGCTGCTGGCGCCGCGCTGCTCATCACCGTGTCCCTCGGTGTTGGCTCCGCGTCTTCAGCGACGACGAAAGCCAAAACGAAACTCGTGTGCAAGACGCTAAAGGGCAAGCGCACCTGTACCCGCATCAAGATCAAATCGACCGCCGTGACCAAGAAGACCAACGCCTCGGACACCACGATCGCGGCGAAGGCAAGCGACACGACTATCGCCGCCAAAGCAACGACCACCAAGCAGGCCAACGCCTCCGACACGACCGTCGTCAAGAAGTAGAATCGGGCACCGCGGCTCCTTCCGATCACCGTCGAAGGAGCCGCCGAACCCGAGCGCTGACCACGTCGACGGCGAGCGTGAGGAGAATCATCACGCACATGCTCGTGACAAGCTTCGGCCACGCGAACGACGCGAGAAGTTGTTTCATGTGGAATCCCAATCCTCCGGCCGCGGCGATCCCCACCACGACCGTCTCTCGCATGGCGACCTCCCAGCGGTAGAGCCCGTAGGTGAGAAACGATGGGGTCGCCAGTGGAACCGAGCCATACAGCGATGCCGCCACGCTGGGGGCGCCGGTGGCCCGAAGTGCCATGAGAGGCCGGCGATCGAGGTTCTCGACCACTTCGCCGAGCATGCGCCCGAGGACTCCCCCGTTGTAGATGCCGAGGGCAATTGCCGCCGGAAGCGGACCGGAGAAGAAGGCGATCACGGCCAGGTAGGCCCAGACTGCCGCCGGGATCGATCGGGCGACCAGCAGAACTCCACGGGTGATCCAGCCAGCGGCACGGCGACCGACACTCTGGCCGTCAAGTCGAGCGCTCAGCAGTGATCCAGCGACGGCGATGATGGCGGAAACAATCATCGACCCCACGGAGATGGCGACCGTCTCCCGGGCCAGTCCGACGAGCGACCGGAGATAGCGGGGCGACAAGTCTGGCGGTAGCCAACTGTTCACGACGAACGATGCCTCCTTACGGGTCCTCGTCGACCAAAGACTCGAGATGTCGATGCGCAGACTGACGGCCGCGGCAACGCCAACCGCGGCAGTGATCGCCAACAACACGGGCGGCGAAAGAGCGATGCGTCGCCGATGGGCCGCCATGTCCGTTTGCCCACGCCGGATGTGCGTGGAGGTCCAGTCGGCAATCGCCGACACAGCAATAAGCGCCCATATGAAAGACCACATCTCGTGGTAGTTCGCCGACTGGAACGAGAGCAGGAGTTCGTAGCCGAGACCACCCGCACCAACGACACCGAGAACGGCCGCTGAGCGGATCGCACACTCAAATCGGTAAAAGGCATAGGAGATGCAGTCCCGAGCCGTGCGTGGGAGCACGGCGTAGGCAAACGCGGCGTTCCGGCCCGCCCCCATGGCCCGCAGGCTTTCGAACGGCGCCCGGGGCTGGGCGGCAAACAGCTCAGCAAACACTTTCGCACTTACCGCCGAGAACGGCACGGTGATGGCCAGCACGGCGACGAGGGGGTTGATACCGAGAATGTTGATCAGGATGAGCGCCCACAGAACTTCGTGAACACCCCGAATCGGAACAATAAGCACACGTAGCATTTGTGCGGTCCGACCGACGTTGTTGGTGTCGAACCGAGCGGAGGTAATGACCACGGCGACGACAAAGCCGATGGTCGCGGACAGCACCGTTCCCAACGCCGCATAGGCCAACGTGGTCACCGCCGCCGATTTGATGAGTCGGGTCATCTCGACGTCGATGCGCGGAGAAACAGCGGCCCTGAAGAAGCGCCCCAGCTCGCCGAAACCCTGTCCGTTGATCAACGCCTGACGTCCAATTCGAAGGTCCCACAAGGCCAAGCCAAAGAGGCTCAGCAGGGCCACCAAGGAAACGATCTTGACGAAGGGTCGCCGGAGACCTGGGATCGTCGAATGCGGTCGCCAATTCGGCAACCGACGGACTGGACTGGCCTCGAGGCCATAGAGCTCCGTCATCACCCGTGAGCGACCGGCGGTGTGGCGAACGCGTAGAGCTCTTCGATCTGGCCGTCGGTGACCGCCGCGCTCGACCCGTCGAACACGATCCTTCCGCCTCGCACGCCGATCAGGCGATCGCAGAATTGGCGCGCCAGTCCCACGTCGTGGAGCGCCACCACGAGCGTGGCCGTTCGTTCGCGCACCTCTTCGCCGAGGAGCCGAAGAACCTCGGCGCTCCAGCTTGGATCGACCGCGCTCACCGGCTCATCGGCGAGAACGAGTTCCGGTTGCTGACGGAGCACTCGGGCCATCGCCACCCGCTGCTGCTGGCCGCCCGAGAGCGCCGACACTCGCGAGAACACCTTGTCCTCGATGCCGAGCCGAGCCAGCACGGCGCGAGACTCATCGAGCTCAACAGGACGGACCAACGACCGAAGGGCGCGAAACGTGGACCATTGGCCGAGGCGTCCGGCATTCACGTTGTGAATCACCTTCAGCGGAGGAACGAGGTGCAGCTGTTGATGCACCATTCCGACCCGCGCCCGCAACAGACGTCGTTCCGAATTCCGAAGCAACGAGAGATCTTCGGCCAGCACGTCGATCTGGCCGCTCGTGGGCGCGACGATCCCCGCGCACACGTTGAGGATCGTGGTTTTCCCCGATCCGCTAGGACCGAGGAGCGCGACCCGTTCACCCCGCTCGACGCGAAGAGTGATTCCCTGCAGTGCGCACGACTTCGCGTCGTAGCAAACCGTCACATCTTGAAGGTGAAGGGCGGGCGAACTCGAAGAGCCTTCCGCCGCCATCGCACTCAGAGGAGCCCTAGGCGCTTGCCCACTTTTTCGATCTGCCCGTAGTTCGACTGCTTCGTCTCGATGAACGACCCCGCCGAAAAGAGGCCAAGCAGTGCAGTTCCCTCAGGAGTGTCCTTGGAAAGGCTGAGGAACGCATCCTTGAGCCTTTTTGCCGTTCCCGGGCCGAAGCGCTCGTCGGTGTCGGGACGGGCCAGCCAGTGGTAGTCGAAGTACGACGGGGTCTCGAAGATCGCCTTCACCTTGTCGAGATCGACCGTCTTGTTGGCGACCGCCGTATCCCACACCGCCTTGTTCAGCGCCCCCACATCGAACGCGCCGGACTCGACTAGTCGGATCGTCCGATCATGACTGCCCGAGAATCCCGGTTGGCCCTTGAAGTCCTGGAGGTCAAGGCCCGCCTCGTCGAGGAAGAACTGGGGCATCGTACGCCCGGACGTTGACACTTCGCTTCCGAAGGTCAACGACAGCCCTTTGAGGAAGGCGAGGTTTCCAACCGAGTTGATGGTTGGTATGCGCGCTGATGTATTGGCGATGAAGACTGACTTGAACCGAGCGTCGATGTCTCGCTGCGCGATGTAGATCGCGTCGGGGACCTGCTTCTTGGCCTGCACTCCTGTTAGTCCGCCGAACCACACGAGGTCGAGATCGCCGACCCGGAACGCGCTCACCGCTGCGGTGTAGTCCGTCACCGGAACGAACTTCACGTCGAGACCCGTCTTCGACTTCAGATAGTCAGCCACCAAGCCGAATTGCCGCGTGATCTTGGCCGGATCCTGATCAGGAATCGTTCCGATGCGCAGCGTCGGCGGGGCCGACTTCGGGGCCGCGGTGCCCACGGCGGACGTTGGCGGTGCCACGGTGGGGACGGCAGCCTTCTTGGCCCCGGCTTTCGTGACTTTGGCCGCGGTTGCGCCGCTCGGAACGGCTAACCCGATGGCCGCCAGGCCCAGGCCGATACCAAGTCGACGGACGAATAGAGACAGGTTGAGATTCATCGCCCGGAGACCGTAGGACGGGCACGCCATGATGAATCGACAAGCACTCAGCCGCGTCTCAGGCCCCGACGATCGTCCAGCCGTAGCTGAGCCAACGCGACTCAGCTGACCATCGAGCGACGAACGACGTGCGGATCGCACCGTACTCATCGTCCGACAGCGGCCGGTACCCCTCGCCGACTCCCACCGGAAGCACCGACGACAGCCAGGTCCACGCGCCGGCCGCCGAGATCCGCCGCACGGCGCGTACGCGATGAATCGACTGCACGGTCCATCCGCCCTGTTCCACGAGAGCAGTGAACGTCTCCGCCGCCCCGAATCGGTGATGCGGATACCGACCTGGTTCCCATGCGTCGGGGATCACGTTGTGGGCGGCCGACCAGAATCGGTGAAACGGGGTCACGTCGGCAACCGACCCCAACGTGGTGGCAACCAATGTTGCCGTCGACGAAGCGCAATCCCGGATCACGGCGAGGTCGCCGGCCGCCTCAGCGCAAAAGGGCAACACCAGGTTGCTCACAACCAGGTCGAACTTCGGTTCGTCATCGCGAAGGTCACCCGCCGTTCCCGTGATCCGGACGCAGCGAGGCTCATCGGTAAGCGCGCGTAGAAGATCCTCGTTCGGGTCAAGCGCCACCACGCGCAGGTCGCGCTGGGCGCGAAGGAGGAGCGACGTGACGAGACCGGTCCCGGCGCCATGGTCGAGGACGACATCGCCCGGTGAGGCGAAGCGAAGGGCATGACGAGCCGTCGACTCCGCGAACGGTCGAGCAAACGGCACGATGTGCTGCTGATATGACTGACGCGCGTTCACGCCGTCCGCTGCCGTGATCCGCTCAAACGATCCGTCGACCCGACCGAGCCGAGCAGCATGGTTCAGGAGCGGT
>JAYSTV010000508.1:0-5781 GCA_043719425.1 Acidimicrobiia bacterium
GCACCTGGGTCGTTCTGCAAGACCGTGGCGCCACCCTGCGCGTCGATAGCCCAGGCAACGTTGACCCCGCCGAGACTGAAACGATCACAGGCACTCGCCGCGCCCGACCTGGTCGCAATGCTGTCGCAGCCAACACTGTCATCCCACAGGGCGCGGTTGCTCGCACTCGCGAACAGGGCGCCGTCGGTGGACAATGCCAGACCTCGCGGGGCCGCCGTGGTCGGGGGCGCGCTGGTGGTCTCCGATGCCGCCGTGGTCTCCACGGGAGCAACGGTGGTGTCGGCGATGGACGAATCGACAACAAGTGGCGTGGTTGTGTCGGCCACGGCCGTGGTTTCGACCGGTGGTTGCAGATCGGTCGGTGAGACCGGTGTATCGAGCTGGCGTTGACGAAACGCGTAGGCGCCACCGAACGAACCGGCGAACAGCAGCGCAAGCACAGTACCGAACGCCAAACGCGAGCGAGCTGTAGCGCGAGACGAGCTCATGCACGCCACGTTACGACAGCGCAACCGGTCGGGTGCCGCATCGGGCGACCGGTAGCGTCGATGCGATGCAGGCCGAACCGGTGCTCCCCGCACCCCGAGCACACACGCCCCGAACGCCCCCGAAGTGGCTCGGGCCCCTGCTCATTGCCATTGTTGTCGGGCTCTATATCTTGGGCTTTGCGACCGGTGGCCTGGCGCCCGAACTTCTCAAGAACCATCCACTTTCGCTGCTGGCCTTGGCCCCGAGGTATCGGTGGTTCATCCTCACGGCGTCTCGCATCGATGTCGTGCCGTACTTCGCGGTCGGGATCACTCGGCTGCTCCTGTCTGATCCGGTGTACTTCGCGCTCGGGTGGTTCTTTGGCGACAAGGCCATCAGCTTCTTCGAAGACAGCCTTGGGAAGCCGACCATCGACAAGACGCGCGAACTCTTTCTCAAAGCGTCGACGGTCATGGCGCTCTTCTTCGCCGGGCCGATCATCTGCGTACTTGCCGGTGCCGCCGGGATGCGGCCGCGAAAGTTCTTCACGCTCAACGTGATCGGCACGACCATCGTGGTCATTGGTCTTCGAGCGTTCTCGTCAACGCTCGATGGAGCAATCAAACCGATCCTCCGGTTCAACGATCGCTATTCGAAGTTCATTCTGATCGGCACGATCGCCGTCAGCGCTCTCTACATCAGCCGAGCGGTCCGCAAACAGGTTGGCGCCGCGCGACGATTCGGAAAATAAGCGCGCGTATTACAACAGGGCGTCGAGACCGACGGTGAGTCCGGGGTGGTCGGCGATCCGCTTCACGGCGAGGGCCACGCCGGGCATGAAGCTGGTGCGGTCGGTCGTGTCATGGCGAATCACAAGCGACTGACCCGTGGTCCCGAGGATCACTTCCTGGTGGGCGACCATGCCTCGCATGCGCACGGCGTGCACGCGAATCCCTGAGGGACCGAGGCCACCGCGGGCACCTTCGAGCAACTCCTTCTGCGTGGGATCCGGCGCCCACTCGGCCTTGGCCGCAGCCATTCGCGCGACGGTGGCCATAGCCGTACCCGAGGGCGCGTCGATCTTGGCGTCGTGGTGAAACTCGATGATCTCGGCCGTTTCGAAATACGGTGCGGCCATCTCGGCGAAGCGCATCATGAGCACGGCGCCGATGGCGAAGTTGGGGGCGATCACACAGTTGCTCGACACGAACGCGGCGCGCAGCTCGTCGAGGTCACTCGGCGAAAAGCCGGTCGTTCCGACCACGGCATGGATACCATTCGCCGCGCACCACCGGAGGTTCTCCATTGCCGCGCCGTGGTGGGTGAAGTCAACCGCCACCTGGGCGCCCTTCGCCGAGAGTTCCTCTGGCCCCGACGCCAACTGCAACGAAACCCCGTCGATGCCGGTTGCCTGGCGGAAGTCGATACCCGCCTTCATGGGGTCGATGGCCGAGACAAGCTCGAGCGCCGCATCGTCAACCACCGTCCGGCACACCTCGATTCCCATGCGGCCACCGGCCCCGAAAACGCCAACCTTGATCATGGTGGGCATTCTTGTCGACGCAACGGAAGGGCACCCAGGAATGAGCAACTCTGGATTGTGCTTCGAGGTTCCTTCGATATTCGCGGCGCAAGGTGAGCCGACGTCGCGAAACCCACAGGGGGTTCAGCGACACCGCCAGTACGATCGACGGCCATGGACGGGTCACCCTGGCGGATGCTCGCGTCCCTGCTTCGGCCGCAATGGCGGTTGGTGGCCGCGTTTGCTGCCGTGCTGAGCATCGCGACGGCGATTCCGCTCGGCGCCTCGATCTTGCTGGCCCGCTTCGTTCGGCTTGCCATCGAACGTGCGGCGCCTGCACGCCTCGTACCCGTAGCCGCCGCCTACGCCGGGCTCGGACTGCTCTCCGCCGGCCTTACCGTCGCCGTCACCTGGCGGGCCACGATCGCCGCCTGGGGCATCACCAACGGGCTTCGCCACGATCTGGCTGACTATGTACTGCGAGCTGACCTCGGGTTCCATCGCGATCGCACACCGGGCGAGCTCGTCACCCGCGTCGACGCGGACATCACCTCGATGACCCAGTTTCTCTCGACCGTCGTGGCCCAGCTGATCGCTATCGCCGTTCTGGCGCTGGGTGCCGTTGGCGTGGCGCTCGTTGTCGAGCCAACGCTGGCCCCCGCCCTCGCAGTCGCCTGCGCGTTGGTCGGATCCGTGACCTATCGCCTGCGTGATCGTTCCGTCGGACAGACAATCGTGGAACGAGCGGCGGAGGCCGACGTGATGAGCGCCGCCGAGCAGTATCTCGCCGGTGCCGACGATGTTGCTGCGCTGGGAGCCGGCCGCCACGGCGTGGCCCGCGTCGGAGAGCGATCGGCCGTATTCGTGGCCGCTGCCCGAGACCGGGTGCGCGAACAGATGACGATGCAGGGCACCGTGCGCGTCACGGTGGCGGCGGCTGAGGTCGGCATGATTGCCTATGGCGCCATCGCCGCGTCCCGCGGCTCGCTCGATGTGGCCGGAATCGTTCTCGGGTACCGGTTGGTGTCCTCCGTGTCCAGCAAGGTCGATCACCTCACGTGGCGTATGCAGGACGCTCAGGGAGCATCGGGGGCCGCCCATCGGGTCATGGAACTGGTGGCCGAGCAGCGCATCGTCGCGTCGGGCCACACCCCTGTGCCCGAGGGACCGTTGACGGTGAGCTTCGACAATGTCGAACTCATCTACGACGACGAAGCAGGTACCCACGCCGCGGTGAGGGACTTCGATCTCGTGCTGCCCGCAGGACGTTTGCTCGGCGTTATCGGTCGGACCGGTTCCGGCAAAACTTCGCTGGCCCGTCTGTTGTTGCGTCTGGTCGCCCCCACCGGAGGCCGGGTCCTGTTGAACGATGTCAACCTTTCTGATGTCGACGACGACGCCCTCCGTCGATGGGTAACCGCAGTGCCCCAGGATGTGCAGCTCTTCCCGGGAACTGTCGAACAGAACGTCACGTTGTTTGGCGAACATACGCGCGCTGATGTTGTCGCGGCGCTTGAGGCAGTCGGACTCAAGGACTGGTTGAACGGTCTTCCCGACGGACTGGAAACTCGACTCGCGTCGGACAATCGAGACGACAGCGGCACGCGTGTCGGCCTCTCCGCCGGGCAGGCTCAGCTCCTGGCGCTGTCTCGCGCCCTCCTTCGCAACCCGGCTGTGGTGGTTCTCGACGAAGCCACATCGCGCGTTGATCCGGCGACGCAGGATGCGATTGCCCACGCCATGAAGTGCCTGGTTGCCGGACGAACTGCGCTCGTCATCGCCCACCGGTTGGAGACACTCGACATCTGCGACGACATCGCCGTGCTTGCCGACGGTGTCTTAGTCGAGCATGGCCCGCGTGTGGCGCTTGCCGCCGACCCGGCGAGTCGCTACGCGCGCTTACTTGCTGCCGGACACGACGCGGAGGAACTGGCATGACCTCCCCCGAACGGCGGGTTGCCCGTCTCGCGAGCTATCGGGCCCGTTGGTACTGGGCCGGTGCGTTGGGCTGGACGCTCTGGTTCGTCACTCCCCTCGGCCCCGGCTGGCTGATCGGCCGAGCATTCGACGAACTCCAGAAGCACGGCGATTCCCGGCGATTCTGGACACTGCTGGTCGGACTCATGGCTGCGCACATCGGGTCGGCGCTGCTGATCTTCGTGTCGCATCGGACCTACGTGCAGGGCCTTGAGGCAGCCAAGGCGCTAACCCGCGTCAACGTCATCAATGCTCAGTTGGCGAGCGGTGGGGCTGAAGCGGCTCCGCGCACCGTGCCCGTCGGCGATGTTCTCTCGCGTCTGCGTGACGATCCCTTCGACGTGCTCTTTCTGATCGACAACTGGGTCGATCTCCTCGGGGCGTCGCTCTACGGGATCGGCGCCATCATCCTGCTCTGTCGCATCGATCCGTGGGCGACCGCGGCCGGGGTCATCCCGATGATCGCCCTCGGATTCGGCAATCGATTGATTGGCAACCTCGCCCGCCGGAACCGACAGACTTCACGTGACTCCTCAAGTGCCGTTGGTGACTTTCTCAACGCCGCGTTCGAGGCATCGCTGACGGTCAAGGTCGGCGGTGCTCGGCGCGATGTCTTGCACCGCCTCGACACCCTCAATGACGCACGGGCACACGCCGCCGTCCGGGACAACGTGTGGAACGATCTCGTGTGGACGGTGAACACCGCGGCCGCCGACATCTTCGTGGGCGTGGCCCTGGTCGTGGCGTCCCGACGCAACCTCGACGCAGGTGATGTGACGCTGTTCGCCAGCTATTTGATCGGCATGGTCTGGCTACCGATGAGACTGGGCGGGATCATCGTCGGCCGGCGTCGCTACCAGGTCTCGGCGGATCGGCTCGATGCTCTCGTCGCGCCATCGTCAAATGGCACAGATCGACTGATTGAACATCGTGTCCTCCCAATCCTGGGGGGTGCTCCGGCGGCTGTGCCAGTGCGAGCCGATCGAAGTCCACTCGACGTGCTGTCGGTCGCCAACCTCACCGTTGTGTCACGAGGGATCAACAATCTCAGCTTCACCGTCGAACGTGGCTCGCTCACGGTCATCAGTGGCCCCGTGGGATCGGGCAAGACCAGCGTGCTACGCGCACTTATCGGTCTTCTCGACGTCGACGAAGGAACGGTGACATGGAACGGCTCCCCCGTTGTCGACCGCGCCGCGTTCTTCATCCCGCCGCAGTGCGCCTACGTGCCGCAGGTGCCGCGACTCTTCGCCGAGTCGCTTCGAGACAACCTCCGCCTTGGTCATGGCATCGACGACCACGAACTTCACGAAGCGATCACGCTTGCCGCCTTTGACAAGGACCTCATCGATCTTCCGGAAGGTCTCGACACGGCAGTCGGAGCCCGTGGGGTTCGCCTCTCGGGTGGTCAATCACAGCGTGCCGCCGCCGCTCGAGCCCTTGCCCATCGTCCGGAGTTGCTAGTGCTCGACGACCTCACGTCGGCCCTCGACGTGGAGACGGAACTCGAACTGTGGACCCGCCTAGCCCACGCGGGATACACCGTCGTGGCCGCATCGAATCGCCCGGTTGCCCTGGCGCGAGCGACAAACGTGATCGAGTTGTAGCCGCCCGTGTCCGGCCGAAGGAACGAAGGCCACCACCGTCACGGCCGGGGGCATGGAACCTCGCCCGTAGGCTCTTCGGTACCGGTCGTCTGGGAGCCGCAGTTCTTCGGCGTTCGTCCCATCTCGTGATCAAGGGCGCCTTGATTGCGTGGGCTCAACGGGACGAGCATCCTGGATCACGAAGTGGTCTTCGGCGAGGCGGCTTCC
>JAYSTV010000509.1:0-5768 GCA_043719425.1 Acidimicrobiia bacterium
AAAGTCAAATTGAGATTACGCAGCGAGTCTGCAATTTCGCGACGTTTAGTCACTTAGCGCAGTAGTTCCTCGTAGAGCGTCAAGTACTCGGTTGCCGCATGTTCCAGCGAAAAGCGACGACCAAGGGCTCGCGCTCGATCTACAGAATTCCCTGCATCTCGTGATCTGCGGTCCAAGACCCCCCGCACTTGCGAGACCCGAGAGCGAGTCGACTCGCCATCGAACGTTTCGCCGGCGCAGTCGCCGGAGAGCAAGTCGGCCCCGTAGCCAATGTTTGTCGACACGACCGATGATCCGCATGCCAGGGCGGCAGCTACAAGCATTGGCCCTCCGTCCTCAGTCGCTAGGGATAGAAAGATATCGACACTCGACAAGGCGCGAGCTAGTTCTGCGGTCGACAGGAGACCTGGGAGGTGGACACGCTCTCGAAGCCGCTCCGGCACATCCAATTCGCCTTCCCCGATCACGAGAAGATGGGCACCTTGGTCGTAATCCAGGACGGAATAGGCAATCTCGCAACCTTCGGAGATTCGCTTCCGTTGATCACCCAGGAAAGTTGCGCCGACGGCGAGCACGGACCCCGTAGGTCCAACCCCGAGAGACGTTCGGTACTGATCATTTCGGATGCCTCGATGGAAGAGTGGATCGACCGGCGTATAAATTACCTTGGTGCGCTCCGGAGCACAGCCCGCAGCAATCACGTGCTTTCGAAACCACTCGTTTCCCGCAACAACACGAACATTCTCCGCGTCAAGGACTCCCCGCTTCTTCGCTCGATTTCGAGACACCGTGCCCTGGATTATCCGACTTCCTCCAACCGGACAGCGCTCACACCCTCGCTGATACTCTCCACACCCATTTACCGGATAGTGACAACCGCCGGTAAGTGGTTCAAAGTCCATCGGCACCAGAACCGTCGGCTTTCCAGCACCGACAATCTTGCTCAGGCGACCGACACCGAGGAGTCGATCGGTCGAATAGACCTGAAGCACATCCGTCTTTTCGACCGCTCGATCGATCTCCATCGTGCCAAGAGCCGCACGTCCCCAGAGGAAAGGGACTTCAGGCCGGGCTGCGGTTCGCAGAACTTGATCGATTGCCGTGTTCGCCAGGTATCCAACGTTCTGGCCGTGAAAGCTCGGCGCTAGTGGACGAAACGGTTGTCGCGCTTTTGCAACAATCAATTCAGCGTCGACCACCGAAGAAATTGCTTCATGGAGAGCAGCCGTCGCTCCAGAGGCTCCGCCAATCTCACCGCAGACTTGACCGATCTCCAGAACGCGTAGCCGTCGGATCGCAGATCCGATCCCCGGCGGGCCACCCATATTCATTCGGCTATATGCGTATACAAACGGCGGTGTGACGGTTGATAGTACTCTGCGTACGACGCCGGAACCTGAGAGTTGTATCCGAGTCGTTGGGCCGCCCGAGCTGAGACAAGGTTCCGATATCCGGGGCCGAGCAGCCGTGGCAGATCAATCCGCTGCTTCATCCAGGACCGGCAAAAGTTCACCGTCAACGAGTGGCGCCACTCGTGCGTCGAATTCGCTCCCCCGGCGTGCCACATCCGAGCGTCAAAGATCAACGCCGTCCCGGGCGCGGCCTCAAACCGAATCGCCTCTTCGTAGAACTGCGCGTCAGTCGGGCGTCCGTTCTCTCGATGAGAGCCTGGAAGGAGAAATGTTGCGCCATTGTCAACCGTAAACTCGTCGAGGGGTAGCGTCAGCCCTAAGTTCGTCACAAGGTCGCCGAAGCTCCTTGGGCAGTCGTTGTGAATCCGACTGGAATAGTTCGCCGATGACGGTGGCATCGACGAGGAAGTAAACGCATAGGTAATGGCGCTTTCCCCCAAAACACCCGAAACAGCCTCCCAGATCACGCAGTCCTCGAGAACCGAGGCAAAGGCGGTGGAATACAACGGGCACACGAGCACCATTGAGTGGTCGCTGCGCCGGTCATCTCCATGCCACTCGTCTTCCGACACAAGGGCTCGAACGAGCTCGCTACGAAGCGCGGCGACCTGCTCGCCACTCAATTCGGTCTGAACAACGGCATAGCCGTGTTCTCGGATCGACTCGGCGACTCCATCTGCTGTTGCGCACGTAATCACTGACTCAACTCAGCGCTTGGTCGCAGTAAGCACGAGATACTTGTACAGACCAAGAGTGACCGGAAGCAGGGACCGGAGATGAAGGTCCATTTCCAGAGCAGATGAGGCGGAGATTCCGTGATGAACCACGGCCTGCCCGAGAAACCACTCCGCTTCTACTTTGGCCTCAAAGCCGAGCTCAGCAACACGGCGGGCCAACTCGGCCGAAACGAAGCCCTTCCCTTCAGACTTCGCTGGTTCGGCATTCCTCCAATCCTCCGGGGCGATGCCGAATGCCTTTTCGAGCTTTTCTTCATGCAGGAGGAGCTCTTCGATCTCGCGCTCCACAGTGGGACCGAGGGGACGCTCGGGGCTCGTCGCTGCAGCCTCCACGGACGCCCAGAACGCATGGTTTGGTATCAAGTCAACGTAGAGCTGTCCGCCTCGCTTGAGCACGCGACGTGCCTCGGAGAGAACGGCGTATGGATCCTCGAGATGGTCGAGAAACGAGTACGCGGTGACGACATCGAACGTACCGTCATCGAATGGCAGCGACTCAACAACTCCCCGGTGGAGCCGAATGTTCCCGGGCGAAAGATCAACCCGGTCCAGCATCGCTTGCGTGGCATCGATCCCGTCGATCGCCTCGAACAGATCGTGGGCAAGATCGAGAATGAATCCGGTGCCACAGCCAAGATCGAGCAATCTCGCCGCGCTCGGCGCACTAGCGCGGGCGCGTTCGAGGCGGCCGCGGACCTTTTGCTTGTTTTCGGGGCGGAAGTGCGGCTCAGTTTCGTTATAACAGTCTGCTAACGCGCTGTGGACACGCTGGTTCGCTTCGACGACGATTGACATTTTGGGTTCTTCCATTCGTGCTTCTTCGAAGCGGGGGTGGGGGGTGTTGCGCTAGGGGATCCGGCCGCAAGGACTACGGCACTCAGACTTTGCATTCGGCGTAGAGCGAGCCGATCTGAAGTTCACCGAGTTCGTCGTTGTCGAACTCCTGGAAGTCGATGCGATGCGAGGTTGCGGCATCAACCAACTTCACTTCAGAAAAGCCGGCTGAGAGCGCCAACGTTTCTAGGTCGACTCCGTCGTATGCCCACTGGTGCAACTGACCGGAACGAAGCACCGAGAGATGGCGAAGGTGACGCGGAAGTGCGGCTACTACTCTGTTAGGAGTGCTCGCGATCAGGCGCTTTCGGGCGAGCAAAGAAGGCGATGCCGATCTCAGAAAAGAAGATAATTCTCCACCCGGACTTCGGCGCACAAACTGCTCAATCAACCAGAGCTTGGAGAACTCGTAGTCCTCCAAGTCGATCCTCGATCTCCCATCGCTGCGGGATCGCTCAAGCGCCACAAGGTAGGAGCGGGCCTGTCGTTCCAGGTCAGGCACAATGATCCGTGCGAACCCGCCGGGAACGAGGATCCGACAAAACTCTCTGAGAATCTGTCGTGCGTCGTCGCGATCGAAGTGCTCGACCACCTGGGCGCAGTAGATCGCATCGAACGAACCATTCTCAAATGGCAGTGGCTTCGGGAGGCGATGTTTCACAAAGTTTGGCGATCGAGTGCGCATTCGGAGGGAACGAATCGTTCCGACCAGACCGACAATGTCAAGGTTTGTCCATTCGGCATGCGGGCGGCCTCCGGATCCGACATTGAGAACTCTGTCAGTCATTCGATTTCACCCAGTATCGACAAACCGAATCGGTGTAATGCAGGAACGGCGCAAGGCCTCGGTCGGCAAGAAACTCGTGAACGGCTCGACGGCAACCTTCGTACGCCCCGTAGTCATCGATCACCACGAATCCACCCGGGCTGACTAGGTCAAAGAGGTTCTCCAGACAGACCTTGGTTGATGAGAAGTAGTCCCCGTCGAGTCGCAGAATCGCAATGGTGCTCAAGAACCCGGATCTGGCGACAGCCGGGACGGTGTCTTGGAACCACCCCTTGTGAAACTCAACACTTCCCCGTGGGTAGCCAATCCTGTTGACTATGAGCTCCTCGCACAACTCGATGCTCCCGTGCCCACCCAGCCGATCGTACGCTCCGACCATGGGTACGAGCCGACCCGAAAAGTCAGTGCGGCCGACCACGGACGCAGTTTCCTCAAGGACGTCGTGGCCGTCGAATTCTGGGTCAGGCTCACAAATGTCGTCAAAGGCATCAAACAGGTGGAGCGTCCGGCGCTGTAATGAGTGCTCCATGTTGGCCAGCGCCATTGCTCCGACCGCCCCCCCCTTCCAGACACCACACTCGACAAAATCACCTGGAATCCCGTTGGCCTCGCAATGGGCAACCATTTCGTACAGGTAGGCGATCCTGATCTCAGGCAGCATTGTGTACTGGCGGACAACATCGAAGGCCTGATGAGAGCGCTCATCGGAATCGAGGGCCAGTGGCTTCTGCCGTAGGAGAGACGAGAAGTGGGCCTGTGTCCGTTCCACGCCGGTGCGAAGTCGGTTCGATACGGAATTTGGAGTCATGAGCATCCTTGGAGCGATGTAGGTGCGTTCTGTCTATCGACCAGTTTTGAACGGACCTTCAGCGATTTCTCGAAATGGCGGACCTCGTTCGGCCGATCGACCATCCCGACAGTTTCGGTAAGGTCAACAGCGCAGCCGCTCCTGGGGTTAAGAGAGCGAGACGCCCGAACGGACCAGCCGCCGCAGCAAACAGCATGGCAACGAGAAACGCGCTAAGGCGCAACGCCACCACTCTCCTACGTTCTCGGTCAAATAGAGCGAGTACTCCTAGTCCGTTGACAAAGACGCTGCACAGTCCGGCAGCGAGATAGGCCGCGCCCACAGCGGAGAGCGACCCTTGGCTGGCTGCGAGACTCACGAGACCGACCAGAAGCGACCCGGTCACGACTTCTCGAAGCACAAAACGACGAAGCCCGGTTCTCGGGAGAAGGGCGTACGAGCAGACGTACGCGACGAGCCGAACTCCGTCAGTGATAGCAATCAATATCCAAACACGGCGGTACTCGAAGGTGTTCTTGATACCGAGCATTCCTGGAGCAAAAGCTGCGAGCGGGACCATCGACAAAGCGGAACCAACGCCCACGGCCAACAAAATTCCGTTCGCCACGAACTTCGACCATTGAGCAGCCGACAGAGCTGAAACGCGTGGAAGGAAATGTGAGGCCAGGCCCGCGGCGCAGATTGAAAGAATCCCTCCCGAAATGAGCATTGCGCTCCTCAAGTGGCCGATCTCGCGAAGCCCGATCCACCTCGAAGCGATGATCGGGGCGAGGAGCAGCGAGCCCGCGCCAAAGGCAACTCCGAGCGTCAAAGTGGCCCCCCGGCGAATCATCTGACGACACATCAAAGGCGAAGCTAAGCGCCACCCGCGCAAATCCCGCAGCGACAGCGCCACAACGGCGGACCCGAGCACGACACCGGCAAGTACCGCGGGATAGACACCCCATCCAAGCCACACGATCGACGACACCGTGCCCAGTCCAATCACAATTGTGCGGGCGAGGCTGCGAAGCGCCCATCGCCGAGTCAGGCCAGCTGCTGCGTCCAGCGCAAGTTCGTCGGAGGCGACCACGTTGAAGAACCCGGCTAAGGCAGCAACCCGAAAATTGGTGGCTGAGAAGCTCTCAAACCAGGCCGCTATCGGGCTCGCGAAGAAGCAGCCGAAGGCAAGCGACAATAGCGAGGCCCCA
>JAYSTV010000510.1:0-5764 GCA_043719425.1 Acidimicrobiia bacterium
CACATCATCGTCAAGGTTTACCGTTGTGCGCACCACGCAAGAATACATCGTGATGCGCATCCACGCGCATCACGATGCGCGCGCAACCAGCGCAGCCGCTCAGGTTGGTCTGTGCTTTCGGATGGTCCGTCGTGACCAGCCGGATCAGCCGTCCAGGTTGGTCATTACATGCTTGAGCCGGGTGTAGTCCTCGAGGCCGTACATCGAGAGGTCCTTGCCGTACCCCGAATGCTTGAAGCCACCATGGGGCATCTCGGCCACGAGCGGAATGTGGGTGTTGATCCACACGCACCCAAAGTCGAGGGCCCGGGCCATGCGCATGGCCCGGCCATGATCCTTGGTCCACACGCTCGACGCCAGGCCGTACTTCACTCCATTGGCCCACCGGATGGCTTCGTCCTCATCGGAGAACCGCTGCACTGTGATCACGGGACCGAAGATTTCGTCCTGGATCATCTCGTCGTCTTGGCGAAGGCCACTCACGACGGTGGGCTCGTAGAAGAAGCCCTTCGCTCCCACCCGTGATCCACCGGTCTGCACCGATGCATGCGACGGCGTCCGTTCGACCATGCCCGATACGCGAGCGAGTTGCGTCGCGTTGTTGAGCGGTCCGTAGAACGCTTCGAGATCCTCGGGCCCACCGGTCCTTGTGCCGCGAGCCGCTTCACTAAGCGCGCTGACGAATGCATCGTGAACATTCGGACCAACAATGACACGCGTGGCCGCGGTGCAGTCCTGCCCGGCGTTGAAGTAACCACCCATGGCAATGGCCGCCGCCGCCGCCTCGATGTCGGCATCGTCGAAGACCACGACGGGCGCTTTGCCGCCGAGTTCGAGATGGGCCTTCTTCAGCGTGTCGGCACAGCTCCGCGCCACTTCGATGCCGGCGCGCACGGAGCCGGTGATCGATACCATCTGCGGCGTGGGGTGAGCGACCATTGCCCGACCGGTGTCACGATCGCCGCACACGACGTTGAACACGCCGGGCGGAAGAAATTCGGCCGCGATCTCGGCCATCAAGAGAGCCGACGCGGGCGTGGTGTCACTCGGCTTCAACACGGTGCAGTTGCCGGCCGCGATCGCCGGCGCAAACTTCCACACGGCCATCATCATCGGGTAGTTCCACGGGGCCACCTGTGCCACCACACCAATCGGCTCCCGACGGATCATCGACGTCATGTTGGCCATGTATTCACCGGTCGACCGACCTTCAAGAACCCGAGCGGCGCCGGCGAAGAACCGGATCTGATCGCACATCGGCGGAATCTCTTCGCTCAACGTGAGTGCGACCGGCTTGCCGGTGTTCTCGACCTCCACGGCCACGAGTTCATCGGCCCGAGCCTCGATTGCATCGGCGATACGCAGTAAGGCTCGCGACCTTTCCGACGGCGTTGTCCGACCCCAGGATTCGAATGCCGATGATGCGGCGGCGAACGCCGCGTCGACGTCGGCGATTCCGGACTTGGGGGCCGAGGCGTAGACCTCACCGGTCGACGGATTGACGACATCGGTCGTGGCGCCGTCTGATGCCGAGACCTTGGCACCGTTGATGAAGTTCTGGAGGGAGCGAGGCATCGGACGATCCTTGAGGTGGTGGGGCAATGGTGTGGCGAGCAGTGAAGCGAAGCGGAGCGGCGCAGCGCCAGGCGGAGCGAGGCATGGGTCACAGACTAGAGATCGACTGAACATGGACTGAACGTTGAGTGCACGGGTCGGTCGTAGCCTGGGTGCCATGTCTGACGTTGCCACGCCCACGCCCTATGGCTCGACCCCCCGGCCGGGCGAACGGCCGATCGTTGCGCTGATCCGTCGACGCGCCGGTTGGGTGGTGTTTGCCTTCCCGGCGATCCTCGCCCTGTCACTTATCG
Organism: Acidimicrobiia bacterium; assembly: GCA_043719425.1. Classification (GTDB taxonomy): domain Bacteria; phylum Actinomycetota; class Acidimicrobiia; order Acidimicrobiales; family JANYDT01; genus JANLQX01. The sequence continues at coordinate 1,869 of JAYSTV010000510.1, forward strand.
CCAACGGCGCCCGCCAGGCCAGTGAGCGCGGCGACGCCTCGATCAAAGCCAAGCGAGATCTGACCGAATCATTTGCCGCGATCCCGTTCAAGATCCGACTACCGAAGACGCTTCCGGCGACGGTGCCGATGGTGCGTGTGGTCCTCGACCGGCCTGATTCCAAGCAAGGTTTCCAGGCCTACCAGCTCAACGTCTGGTACACCGTAAGAGGAGGAGGCGATAAGAGCGGCGAGTCGGTTCACGTCTGGCAGACGAACGACAAGTTTCTTGCCCGCCGCCTGCGTGATCCGCTTCAGCTCGTTGGTGTCGAAGAGAACATCGGTGCTCAGACGTGGCGGCGCGTGGTCGACGACCGCGTGCCCGGTCGAGTGGTCACCACCTTCTCGAAGCGTTTCGACGATGGCATCACCATGACAATCGACTCATCCACGCCCGAGCTCGCCCGCACCGCTATCGCCGGCCTCGGCACCGCCAACGGCTGATCCGCCTTGCCCAACGAACTGCCCGACGAACAACTCCTTCCCGTTGTCGCTATCTGGCGATGCCGTCGTGAGCTGCTCCTGGCCCTTGACCTCCATCTCGGAGAGCCGACCGACACCTACGTGAACGGCTCCCAGGTGTGGCTGCGCGACGACGGCCCCAACGATGTCACCCTGGAATGGCGCCTACATCCCGTCGGCGGATATCAACGACCGCCGGGAACATCGACGACCAACGTCTTTCGTCGCGTCGTCGGGTGGGCGCGCGGCGACGACACCGGTGAGCCCGTCGATGCCGTGCACCCCGAGCCCGAAGCGTTGTGGGGCGGTCTCGAGGTGTTCAGTGCCTACGACGAGGACCTTGCTGCCGATGAGCTGCGCGCTTGTTGCGTGGCCCTCATCGGGCTCGACCCCGACGCGGTGGGCCCGGTGGACCACAGCACGATTGGCGATGAATGGGAGCGCACCGCCGGTGCGTCGGACATCGTTGCGGCACTGCTTCGCCAACTCACCCCGGGCTGAGCTCACCCCGCCAGTAGCCTCGAGGTTGCCTATGACGAATGACCTTTCACGCCCGCCGGAACGCCTGGTGGTCATCGGGGCAGCCGCCGGAATCGGTCGATGGTTGGGCGATCACGTGCTCGGCTCTCTGCCCTGGAGAGGCGTCACGCTGGTCGATGCGAACGCCGCTATCTCCTCAATTGAGCATCGGTACGCGCATGCGCCGGTCGTGGTGCGGGCAACAGCAATTGCCGACGCCGCCGCGGTTCTTGCCGATGCCCAGGTGATCGTTCTCGCCGTGCCGCTCGCCACCCTCCCGTCGGTGGCGGCCGAAGTGCTTCCCCTTCTCGCCGCTGATGCAGTGGTGATCGACTGTTCTCACAATCGAATGCGCGCTGATGAACTGCTCCACGATGTGCGAGCCGATGTGAACGTCGTGGGCCTCCATGCGCTGTTCGGCGTGCAAGCCGCCCGGGCTGATGGCCAGACATTTGTGGTGTGCCCCGCGCGCCGTCGACCCGATGCACATGGGTGGCTTCGTAGCGCCATCGAAGATGCGGGCGGCACCGTCAACGAAATGACATCGTTGCGCCACGACGACATCATGCGGGTCGTGCAGACGGCCGCCCATCAATCGCTCCTCACGTTTGCCGATGTCGTCGGTCACTCCGGCCTGGACATCGAGGACGATCTTTGGGCCAATCGCACGCCCATCTTCGAGTTGCTGTTGGCCCTCAGCGCACGGGTGCTGGCTCCGGCCCAAGATGCGACGACCGCGTCGATTCAAGCGGCTGACACTGGCGGCATGGCGAGAGCAGCGATGCGCGACGCATCGTCGCGTCTCACGGCTGCACTCGATGCCGACGATCCCGAGGATATGCAGGCCCACCTCCAAACCATTCGCGGCCGTTTCTCCGGGGGACTGTTCGCCAAAATTCAAGAAGCGGGTTCGCTCGCCACCAGCGCAGTGCAGTCGACAAGGGCACGCGTGGCGGCCCACCGTCGGACCAACGCAATCATCGGTGTACGTACGATTGGCGGGCGTGACCGGCTGCACGTGGGTCGCGTTGTTCACGTGACCCCAACGTCGTTCGTGCTCGACGATCTCCTGGTTGGTTCGTCGGGCAAAGGCGCGCTTCTGCTTGATGAGACCTCGATCGCGAACGCTCGCAAGCTTGGTATCGGGGGACGGAGTAAGGCCGTCGAGTTCCGGCTCGGTCGCGTCACGTTGCTGGGTCCCCTGGAGTTGGATGCGGAGCTCGACTCATGGTTGGCGACCGTTGAGCGAGGCATCAAGGTCCTCATTCCCGAAGCCATCGCCGGCGCCTCGGCGGTGCGCACGGCGGAGAGTGTGACCGGTGTGCTGCGGGCCGAACTCGTATCGGAAGAGGTGCGGCTCGGTCAGCGTGAGTGCGTGCTGCGGTTGCAGGCGCGAATCGATCGCGACCTGCTCGTGTTGGAGCGGGCGGTGCAGGAGCGCGTCGATGAGGTGTTCCAATGGCCAGCCGGGGCCACCCATCCGCTCTCGGACCCCAACGTCGCGTCGATTGGCTATCTCGGCCCGGCAGGTACGTTCTCCGACGTGGCCGCCCGTCAGCTCGCGGGCCTTCTCGATGTCGGCGTGGGATCGACCCGCGAGGCCGAGCGAGTTGAGTTCCCCGACTTCGTGTCTGTTGTCCGCGCTCTTGAGGCCGGCGCGATCACGCTTGCCGTCGTTCCCGTGACGAATTCCTCGTCGGGTCTTGTTGATCTCGCGGCGGAAGTCCTGCTCGGTGCCGACACCTCGATCGAGGCGAACGGCGTGGTCGACGTGCCGATCCGCTTCGATGCCTACGGCATGCCCGGTGTGGCTCTGCGCCCGGGCATGCGTGTCCGTTCGCATCCACAAGGCATCAGGCAGTGTTCGCAGTTCATCGCCGCCAACGAACTGGTGGCCGAAGAATGCACGTCTACCGCCGAGGCCTGTCGAGCGGTGGCCGAAGATGGCGACGGCGTTGCCCTCGCCGCCGCCGGTGTTGGCGAAGAATTCAGCCTTCCGGTCGTGCGCTCCAGCGTCGGCAATCTGGCCGGTGCCATCACTCGCTTTCTCGTGCTCGCCCAGCGGGGTACGTTTCAGCCGCCTGCTCGGGCCGACGTGCTACAGCGCACCGTGTGGCTGCTCGACGTTGGCGCCGTCCTTCCGACCGACACGACCCCGCGTTTTGACGAAGTGCTCCGCGGACCGTCGGGCCGGGCCATCGTCGTTTCCACGCATCGCGCGTTTCTCGACGGCATCGATGGCACCCGTCGACTGGGCACGATGCCGTGGACGCCGCGTACGCCCATCGTGATTGTGTAGACGATATGCGCACAGATGATCCGCGGTTTGGTGGCAATCGCCCTGCACCCGGTTCATGGACGATGCTCTGGCGCGGCCTGCGTCGAAAGTGCGCGCAGTGCGGTTCCGGCCATCTCTTTCGGCAGTGGATCAACATGGTCGACACCTGTCCGCGGTGCGACTACCGGTTCGAACGCGAAGAAGGCTTCTTTCTCGGTGCCGTCGTCGTGAGCGTGATCATCACCGAGCTCCTGATCGTGGCCATCATCGTCGTCGGCTTCAGCCTCACCCTGCCAAACGCACCGGTTGGTACCCTCGCCATCGGCGGTGGTGTCGCCGCGCTCTTCACGCCGCTCATCATCTACCCCTTCACCAAAACCATCTGGACTGCGATCGACCTGATCATGCGCCGCAGCATGGGCGAGTCCTACGCCACCGTCGACGGCACCCAACCGGGCACCGGGCGACGGAAATAGAGAACGGTCACCCGTTAGAGGGGAGCTGAGGTCCAAACCGCTGGCAGGTCGTTCGATTCACCGCCGAAAAGGTTGTCCGTCGGCAACGTGACCAGCGTCTCGCCCTTGAGCGCATTGTTTCGT
>JAYSTV010000052.1:0-4376 GCA_043719425.1 Acidimicrobiia bacterium
CCACCATTGGCTTGAACGGTTGCCTGTTCTGGCCGTCCGAACCGGCTCGGCCCCGACCCGAAGAACGACGTCGCCGGCGCTGTGCTGGATCGTTGCCGGAGTTACTCCACCACGACCACGACGTCGCCAGCGCCCACGGTGTCGCCCGCCTTGACCTTGATCTCCTTCACCGTTCCCGACTTCTCGGCGGCGATGTTGTTCTCCATTTTCATGGCCTCCAGAACGATGACAGGGGCGCCCGCTTCGATGGCCTGACCAACTTCCACGAGCACCTTCACCACGGTTCCCTGCATCGGCACGGTCACAGCACCGGACCCGCCACCTGCGGCGGCACCGGACGATGCTGCCCGCTTGGGCTTGACCGCCCCACCACCCGTGGCGACGCCAACGACCGCTGGAGCGATGTCGGGAACCCATGCCTTGACGACGAAGCGCTTGCCGTTGACTTCCACGTCGAGGTCACGGCGCACTCGCGCCGGCTGGCCTTCGACGGCGGGTGGCGCGGCAGTTTCGTCACCCTTCGTCGACACGAGACCGGAAAGATCGAGCGTGTCCTCGACCCACTTGGTCGAATGCACGGCGTTGCGGAAATCCTCGTGGCGCAGGATCGCCAGGTCGGCCGGGATCGTGGTATGTACACCTACGATCTTGGTCTCCTCCAACGCTCGAATGGCGCGGTTGATGGCGGTGTCGCGATCCTTGCCCCAAACGATGAGCTTGGCGATGAGGTTGTCGTAGTACTGGCTCACGTTGTCGCCGGGCGCGTAGCCAGCGTCGGTCCGCACGCCGAACCCGTCGGCCCGGACGAATTCTTTGATCGGACCGGGCGAGGGGAGGAACTTTCCGCCAGAAGGGTTTTCCGCATTGAGGCGGATCTCGATGGCGTGACCGTGACGAGAGGCGTTGATTTCGTCTTGGGTCATCGGCAGCGCCTCACCCGACGCCACACGGATCATCCACTCAACCAGGTCGATCCCCGTGACCATCTCGGTGACCGGATGCTCGACCTGGAGGCGGGTGTTCATCTCCAAGAAGAAGAACGCGCCGTCTTGGTAGATGAACTCGACGGTCCCTGCGTTGTAATAGCCGACCGCTTTCGCGATCTGTACGGCCGAGGCACCCATGGCCTGGCGGAGCTCGTCAGGGAACGCCGGCGCCGGGCTCTCTTCGACAAGCTTTTGATGACGCCGTTGAGCCGAACAATCTCGTTCGCCGACCCACACCACGTTGCCGTGGGTGTCGCCGATGATTTGCATCTCGATATGGCGCGGCCACGTGAGGTAGCGCTCCATGTAAGCCTCGTCGCGACCGAAGGCGGACTTGGCTTCGCGTTGCGCCGACGCCAACTGGGTGTCGACTTCTTCAGCATTCTTGACGACCTTCATGCCGCGTCCGCCACCGCCGTAGGCCGCCTTGATCGCAATTGGATAGCCGAACTCGGCGCCGAACGCCCGCACGTCGTCGGGGCCGGTCAGGAAGTCCATCGTGCCGGGAACCATGGCCACGCCGGCGGCTGCGCAAGCCTTACGCGAACTTACTTTATCGCCCATGACCTCGATCGCCGCTGGGGGCGGGCCAATGAACGCCACCCCTCGCTCGGTGATGGCCCGGGCGAAATCGGTGTTCTCCGAGAAGAAGCCGTAGCCGGGATGCACCCCGTCGGCTCCCGACTTTTCGATGGCGTTGAGAATGGCCTCGGTGTTCAGGTAGCTCTCGGCCGACGTGGTGCCACCGAGCGCATAGGCCTCATCGGCGAGGCGAACGTGAAGGGCATCGCGGTCGGGATCGGAATAGACCGCCACTGTTGCGATCCCCATTTCCCGGGCGGTTCGGATGACTCGGACGGCAATCTCGCCGCGGTTGGCAATCAGGATCTTCTTGAGCATGGATCGGCCATTCTCGTTCAGGTCAGGTCGGGATCGCCACACCGTCCGCCGAGGTTGGCCGGGTCAGGCTCTTGCTTTCGCAATCGTGGTGGTCGCCTTGTTCGCTCCGGGCGTGGTCGACGCGTCGATGGAGGTCGACGTGGTGCTTGCAGGAAGAACCACCGAGCGGGGACATGTGCGGACTGCATGACGGGTCACCGCAGTGAGCGCGTCGCCGATCTTGGGAATGAGGGCCTCGAGTTTGGCGGCCTGCTTGGCGTTGTTCAGCGGCTTATCGGCCATGGCCAGAGTGGTGCTGAAATACTCGGCCATCACGACGACGTCGGCCTTGACCGATGCCGGGGATAGGCCAATAAGCGCCTGATAGCGCTCGGCTTGGACGCGCAGAGCACGAATTCCGGTCAGGCCCGACGAGCGGACGTTGCGAACGCTGGCCCAGCCGTCACAGAACGTTTTCGGGGTCACGTCGTCTGGTGCCGCCGTGGTGGTCGAAACGCGCTTCGACGGGCTCGCCCGTTTCGACGCCGCCTCAGCGCCGATAGACCCGAGGGCCAACGCGCCGAGCACCACCCCGAGCGTCGCTGCTCCGAGCATCACTCCGAAAGCCGGCACCCGGGCCGATCGAATCGGCCCGGGAGTGCCCGCTAGGCGTCGAGGTTGATTCCGCAGTTCTTCTTGGCCCATGCGGTGACCTTGTCGCCGGAAACCGTGAAGCTCTTGTCGTTGGTGATGGTGGACAGCTCTTTCTGCAAGGCGGGCATCTTCTTGGCCACGTCTCCGGCCTTGAGATCCAGCATCTTGGTGGTGATGTCCGACAGCTTGGTGATGCCGTTGGCCATCTTGGACCAGTCCGCCTTGATGGCCGAAGGAGCTTTGCCTTCGATCGATTTCATGGACTTGGCCACGTCGGCCAGGGACTTGCCCATGTTCGCCGGATCCGTATTCGCGGCGCTCATCGCCTTGATCTTGACGGCCGCACCCTTCAACGGATCGCAGAATTTGTCCTTCGCCAGAGCAGGGGTGGCGGCGAGCGGAACAACGGCGAGAGCGGTCAGGCTGGCAGTAGCAAGAATCGAACGAAGGCGCATAAGACAAACCATCCCGTCGGGAGTAGAAGAAAAAGACAAGCTACTGGGCTGGGTCGCGTTGCGTGGTGAACACCGGTACCCAGCGGTTGTGCGCGGGTGCTCGGGCCAGCCGCTCCCGATGTGGCGATTAACGTCTTGCGCCCATGAAGGGGATCATCCTGGCTGGTGGCAGCGGAACGCGACTGCATCCGATCACCCGGGTGGTGTCGAAGCAGCTCATGCCGGTCTACGACAAACCGATGATCTACTACCCGCTCTCGGTGCTGATGCTGGCCGGGATCCGCGAGGTCATGATCATCTCCACGCCCCATGATCTGCCCAATTTCGAGCGGCTACTCGGGTCGGGTGAGTCGCTTGGCATGTCGTTTACCTACGCCGAACAACTCGAGCCGAACGGTCTGGCCGAAGCCTTTCGGATCGGTGCGGACTTCATTGGCGATGGCCCGTCGTGTCTTGTGCTGGGCGACAATATTTTTTACGGCGACCGTCTTCCTGAGCAGTTGATTGCCGCTCGTCGTCAAGTCGAAACGCTCGGCGGCTGCGCCCTCTTTGGGTACCGGGTCACTGATCCGAATCGCTACGGCGTGGCCGAGGTTGGGTCCGACGGCACGATCGTGTCGATCGAAGAGAAGCCGGATCGACCGAAAAGTGACCTGGCCGTGACCGGTTTGTATTTCTACGACGCCGCCGTCGTGGCTATCGCTCGCAATCTCCAGCCGTCGAGTCGGGGCGAGCTCGAGATCACCGATGTGAACCGTCACTACGTCGAAGCCGGCACTGCTCGCCTGCAGCGTCTCGGTCGGGGCATGGCCTGGCTCGACACCGGGACGAATGATTCGCTCCTCGAGGCGGCGACGTTCGTGCAGGTGCTGGAACGTCGCCAGGGAGTGCAGATTGCCTGTATCGAAGAGATTGCGTTTGAGAACGGATGGATCGACGCAAACCAGCTGAACACCATTGCCAATGAGCATGGTAAGTCCACATATGGAACGTACCTTCATCGAATCGCCGCCGATGCGCGTCGTTCGGCTGCTCCGTGAAGGTTCTCGTTTCTGGGGGAAAGGGCCAGCTCGGCAGCGAGCTCGGGTTCGTGCTCGGTGCGGCGGGCGACGATGTGTTGTTGGCGTCGAGCGCAGAGTTCGATGTGACCGATCGGGATCTTGTCCTTCAGGTGGTTGGCGCGGTCAAACCCGATGTGATCATTCACTCGGGCGCGTGGACCAACGTCGACGGGTGCGAGCTTGATCCTCAGCGCGCATATCTTGTCAACGCGCTCGGCACGCGCCACGTGGCCGAAGCGGCCGCCAACGTTGGCTGTCGGGTGCTCTACGTATCCACCGACTACGTCTTCGACGGTCGCGGGACCGGTCCCGATGGCGGTGGTGCCTACACGGAATGGGAC
>JAYSTV010000511.1:0-2389 GCA_043719425.1 Acidimicrobiia bacterium
CCGCCCATGGTGAGGTACACGGTGGCGCCGTCGACGCCGACCAGCGTGGCGAATCCGCCATGGCTGGCGATCGACGGGTTGACCTGCGTCTCGATGACATGGAGCACACGTGCGGCCACGGGTCCCTCCAACGCGCTGGCGTCGAACACCGGCATGGGCTTGGGCTCGGGTCGCGACGGCTCGTTCGGGTTGAGCAGCACCATGCCCGAACCGTCGGCGGCCAGGTCGAGGGTGGCGCCGCGGAGACGATCGATCGACGAGGCGGGGATCACGAGCGACAGGCCTTCGCCGGCATCTTCGATCCGGTCCGTGGCGACCGCCTCGCTCACCGGCTGGAAGTACATGTCGTAGGCCCAACGGGGACCGGTGGTGGCCCCGACCTCGAGCCAGAGGCCCAGGGTGGCAGCATCGAGTTCGGCATTGCGAGCATCGAGCACAGTGGCGCGGGCGCCGTCGGTCACCGTTACAACGATGGTGGAGCGGTCGATCGTGTCAGTCATGGCGCACATTCTACGGCGGATTGGTGCGAAGCGGCCCGGAGCTCCGTTCTCTGGGGCTGCGCTGCTCGCCGAACAGATCTCGGCGGGCCTGCACTTGGTCGGCATGCTCGACCCTGCGCCGTTCTGTCACACCGACCGACGAGACTTGGTGTCCCATGGTTTTCCAACGCGCTGAGCTTCCGTTCGATGAGGTGCCCACGGGCGCGCCGTCGGTCGAGGCCGCCACCGTTCGAGCCGTGTCACTCACCCGTCTCTACGCCGAGATCGGACGCGCCGTCGCCGTCCCCGGACGAGTCCAGGTGGAAGGCGACGTTCACGATCGCCGGATCACGCAGCAGGGCGCCATCTGGTTCACCCTTCGCGACCGGGCCGTCGATCTCCCGGTGCTCATCTCCGGCGGACGGGCCAAGCGCAGTCGCATCGTCGACGGCGAGCGCGTGAGCGTGGTCGGTCGCGTCACGTTGCAGCAACGCAAGTTGCAGTTGCGCATGGAAGCCGAAGAGGTCACGCCGGTCGGCGAAGGGGCCGTCGCCGCGTTGATTGCGCAGGTGCGGGCGCGCCTGGGAGCGGAGGGGTTTCTCGATCGTGTTCGCCGACCGATTCCGATGCTGCCGTCGGGCATCGGCGTGGTGTGTGGAACCGACGCCGCGGTGCGTCGAGACATTGAGTCGGTGGTTGCTGCTCGCTTTCCCGGCTTCCCCGTTCGCTTTCTTGAAACCTCGGTTCAAGGCGCGGGTGCGGCCGATGCGGTGCGTCGGGCCATCAATGATCTCGTGGCCGATCGTGGTGTCGACGTGATCATTCTCGCGAGAGGGGGCGGCAGTGCCGTCGACCTGTTGCCGTTCTCCGACGAAGAACTGTGTCGTGCGGTTGCCTCGTGTTCCAAGGCTGTCGTGTCGGCGATCGGTCACGACGGTGATCGGCCGGTGTGCGACGACGTGGCCGACCTTCGTTGCGGAACCCCATCCATCGCCGCGCAAATGGTGATCCCCGATCTCGCGTCGCTGCACGATCGTTTGGAGCGCGCTCGCCTCGACTGCGAACGATCGTCGGCGCGTCATCTGGTGGCGGGCCAACGCGCTCTCGAAGCGATTCGTTGGGACAGTGCCCTTGATCGACGATGCGCGTCGTTGCGTCGATCACTCGCCGACATCCGCTGGAGCACCGCGCTCGATGTTCGCGTGGATCGAGAGCGCGCGTCGTTGGCCTCCATTACATGGAGCGATCGCGTTCCCTCGCGGTGCGCGGGCGCGCGTCACCTGCTCGAAGCAATCGATCCTGCTCGGCCACTGCGTCAGCGCATCGCCGAGGGTGACGCCGCGCTCGCGGTCCTCGGCGCGCGCATGCATGCGCTCTCGCCGTCGCGCGTGCTCGAGCGCGGCTACGCCGTGGTGCGCGCCGCCGATGGGCGCGTGCTGCGTCGGGCCGAAGACACTCAGTCGGGCGAGCAGCTCGACATCACGTTGGCCGCTGGCCACATTCAGGTGGAGGTTCATCATGTCCGGTAGCGACGCTTCGTCACACGCCCAGGCCCATCGTGGCGTCGACACCATGACGTTCGAAGAGCTCGTCGACGAACTCACCGACGTGACCGCGCAAATGGACGACGGTGCGATCGGCATCGAGCGAGCCGCCGATCTCTATGACCGAGCGAGCGCGCTCCACGCCGCGGCGTCGGCTCGGCTCGTGGGGGTTGAGTCACGGCTCGAGCAGTTGCGGGGCGGCCGAACGTGAATGTCCGCTGGAGCCGTGGCGCGGCTGTAGTCGTTGTTGTGCTCGCTTCAGTCGCGCAGGTCGGGCCGCCTGCGGCCACCGCCCAGGTGGGCCTCGGCAGTCCAACCGTGAGTGTGGTCGACGCAGTGGTGCCGCCCGACGCGGCGTCGACCTCG
>JAYSTV010000512.1:0-5746 GCA_043719425.1 Acidimicrobiia bacterium
TACTCCATGCCCGGCGACATGGCTCGGATTGATGCCGACGGTCGGGTGCATCTCCTCGGACGCGGATCCGGGTGCATAAACACCGGTGGCGAGAAGGTCTACCCCGAGGAGGTCGAGGTGGCCGCAAGGTCACACAGTGGCATCGAGGACTGCCTGGCCATCGGTGTGCCCGACGATCGCTTCGGCGAGCGGGTCGTGCTCGTGGCCTCGCGCGCCGCCACGCCGGATCCCGTGTCGGCCGAGACGGTGATCGATCACGTCCGTGGCCGGTTGGCGCCGTACAAGGCCCCGAGGCACATCGTGTTCGTTGACATCGTGTATCGAAGTCCATCGGGCAAGGCCGACTACAACTGGGCCCGACGCGCCTACACCGAAGGTACCCCCTCACCATGAACGAAGCACTCCTCAACTCCATACGCGCGCAGATGACCTATGAATTCGGGCGGACCGGCCCACCGGAAGGATTCCCGGCCTTCCCGTTGATCCCGTCGGGCCGTCACACGAGCGATGAATTCTGGGACCTTGAACAGACGCATGTCTTCGGTCGCAGTTGGGTCATCGCCGGCCGGGCCGAAGACGCGGCAAACGCCGGTGACTTTTTCACCTTTGATGATCTCGGCATCCCAATGGTGATCGTGCGAGGCGTCGACGGAACGCTTCGGTGCTTCGCCAACACGTGCCAGCACCGAGGCGCACCGGTGGTTCGTGAAGCGAAGGGCAGCGCGCGTCGACTGCGCTGTCGATACCACTCCTGGACCTACGACATCGACTCTGGCACGCTCATCTCCGTTCCCGACGAACGCGACTTTGTCGACTTCGACCGGGAGGAGCAGTGCCTCCCTCGCTATGGCTGTGAAACGTTCGCCGGTTTCGTGTTCGTCAATCGCGACCCCGACGCACCGCCCCTGCAGCGGTGGCTCGGCAAGGCGGCCGAAATGTTCGAGTCGTTCCACGGCGAGACGTTGCGCGAGGTGTATCGACGCAGCGTGATCGTGCCGTGCAACTGGAAGGTCACCGCCGAGGCGTTCTTGGAGGTATACCACTTTCGTCACATTCACAGTCACGACGGCGTGTCGGTTCTCGACAATCGCGGCGCCGCCATGGGTTTGTATGCACACGGACATTCGCGCATGATCACGCCGTTCTCGGAGCAGAACGTGAAGCGCACGGGCATGGCATCGTGGGACGACTGGAAGCCCCTCGACCAAGGCCCGTTTCAAACGATCGACACCGTTCCCGACATGGTCCGCTGCACGAGCACGGCCGTCAGTCTGTTTCCCAACATCATCGTGCCGCTCGGGGCCATCGGCTTTCCGATCAACGTTTTCTGGCCGATAGACAAGCGCACCACGCGTCTCGACTGGATCTACTACGCGCCCAAAGACTGGGAGGGCGACGAGATGCCGGAACGCTGGGCCAAACGTGCCGCTGTCTACGACCAGATCATGGACGAAGACATGCAGAACATGGCCCCGATGCAACGGTCCGTCGATTCTCCGGCCTTGAAAGGAATGCGCACGAACTATCAGGAACGACGGATCTGGCACCTACACGAACAGATCGATCGACTCATCGGGATTGAACAGGTCCCCGAAGCGTTGCGGGTGCCCCAGCTTCTCGGCCCATACATCGAGACCTGAGGTGGGCCCAAGACTGGTCCCCGCCGCGCAGTGGGAGAAGGGACCTGCTGCTTCGGCCCTACGCGAGGCCGTCGATACTCTGTGCACTGATGATCAGGTGCCCGGCACCCTGGCCGTCATCGTCGTGCAACACGGGCGCATCATCGCCGAGCGCTACCTGCCCGACACGACCCCGAACGCGTTTCGCGAGGGCCCGGCCCCGACCACGGCCGAGACCACGCTGATCTCGTGGTCCATGGCCAAGAGCATGACCCATGCCCTCGCCGGCTTTGCCGTTGACGACGGCCGACTCACGCTCGATTCACCAGCGCCGGTGCCCGAATGGCGAGAAACACCAAAGGCAACAATCACCCTCCAGCAGATGCTCACTATGCGCAGCGGTCTCGACTTCGTGGAGGACTACGTCGACGACCAGATCAGCCACGCGATCGACATGCTCTTCGGGTCCGGGCAAAAAGACATGGCGTCGTTTGCTGCATCACGCCCACTCGCTCATGAGCCAGGAACCCACTGGAACTACTCCAGCGGCGAGACGAACATCATTTCTCGGATGATCGGCGCGTCGCTCGCTGCGGCGAACCCGCTGGCCGCCACCGAGGCCCACATCCAACAGCGCTTGTTCGACCCAATCGGCATGACCACGGCTACCGCGAAGTTCGATACCGCCGGTACCTTCATCGGTTCGTCGTTCGTCTACGCAACGGCGCGCGACTTCGCCCGGTTCGGACTCCTTTACCTCCACGACGGGTGGTGGGGCGAACGACGAATCCTGCCCGCAGGCTGGGTCGACCACGGCCGACGACCCACGCCGGTGCCGGACACCGAATCACACGGTTACGGCGCCCATTGGTGGCTGTGGCCCTACGAACAGTCCATGGCGTGCCACGGCTACGAGGGCCAGCGCATCATCGTGCTCCCTGACCGTGATGCGGTGGTCGTGCGTCTCGGCAAGACACCGGAGGTCCACAACGATGCACTGCGCCGCCACCTGCACCAAGTAATCGGCGCGCTTACGACCGCGTAGGCCCGCGAGCTACGGCGTGCGTTTGCGGATCTGGGCGACCACGCGCTTCGCTCCGTCGAGGAAGTCACTGGCGTCGAGCGCCGAAACTGCCGCGGCATTCAGCGAATGGGCCGCCCCGCCTTCGGTGAGACGCATCGCCTGCGCGTTGATCGCCTGTTCGAACAGATTGCGTGAGATTCGCGCATTACCGAAACGCTCATCGCGCACGATCGATTCGAACACGAGCACGAGTGCATCGTGCACGGTGGGCCCGAGCACGTAGTCGCTGCTGCGAGCCATGTTCTCGGTGATGGCCACGAGCTCCTTGGTCGAATAGTCGGGGAACTCGAGTTCCCGGGAGAAGCGGGACCGAAGACCGGGATTGGAATTGAGAAACGTGTTCATCAATCGCGGATAGCCCGCGGTGATCACCACGAGGCGATCGCGGTGATCTTCCATCCGCTTGAGCAGTGTCTCGATCGCCTCGGCACCGAAGTCGTTGCCCCCGATGTTGTTCGGCGCCAGCGAATAGGCCTCGTCGATGAAGAGCACTCCGTCGAGCGCGTCGCGAATCACTCGGTTTGTCTTGACCGCGGTGTGGCCAACGTATTGACCAACGAGCCCGGCCCGGTCCACCTCGACAAGGTGGCCCTTCTTCAACAGGCCCATCGCCCCGTAGGCCTCGGCCAGCAACCTGGCCACGGTCGTCTTGCCGGTGCCCGGGTTGCCAAGGAAGGCGAGGTGCTGACTCATCGATACATCGGCCAGGCCGTGTTCACGGCGCCGGGCTCGAACCTGCAGGAGGGCCAGGAGCGTTCGGACCTGTTCCTTGACCGACTCCAGCCCCACCAGCGAGTCGAGCTCTCGTTGAATTTCGTCAAGCGAACGGGCCGGAACGACGCGGGCCGGGAGGCGGGTCCCGCCCCGACGGGTGGTCAGCAGCTGTTCGGTCGTTCGACGCGCAGTATCACCGGCCTCCAACAGCCGTTTCCGAAGTTCCTCACGACGCACGATGTCCACCATCTTCGTCGAGGAGGGAGCGCCGCGGAACCACCAATCCAAACCACGAGCGATAGGTCCCCCGACTCATCGAGCGCGCACGCCGAACCGTCGATGCAAGTTATCGATGAGTCGGGCGCAGAAGAATCCTCGTAGCGAGGAATACGAGAGTGGCGAGCAGCGAAGCGAAGTGGAGCAGCGCCGTGCCAAGAAGCACAGTCGCGCAACGTCGCCGGCCACATCCGGTCCGACCCAGGGCGCCGAGGAAGGCGCCAGGTGGAAGCCCCGCCCGTGGGCCGCGCACGCCGTTGCGGTGGTCATGCGGGGCGGACCGATCGCCCTCGGGACCCTCGCCGGTTGGACCACGGCGCGACTCCTTCCCCGACCGTCCGGACTCGGATGGATCCTGTGGCTGGTGGCTTTGGGGGCTGCCTCGAACGCCGTCGTCCGGTTGGCCGATCGCGGCACCCGACAGCTCCTTCCGCTCTCGATGCTGCTGCGGTTCAGTCTCGAGTTTCCCGACCAGGCCCCTTCGCGATACGCCGTGTCGCTCCGCTCCGGCGGAATCGAACGACTACGAAAGGCGACCAATGGCAGCGGTCCCGTCAGTCTCCCGGCCGACCTTGGCGAGGCGGCCACGACGGCACTTGCGATGGTCACGTCGCTGAACCGACACGACCGCGGCACGCGCGGCCACTCCGAACGGGTTCGGGCGTACTCCGAGATGCTGGCTGAAGAGATGGGGCTCGGCGGCGAGTTTCGAGAACGTCTGCGCTGGGGAGCGATGCTCCACGACATGGGCAAGCTGTGCGTGCCGGCCGAAATCTTGAACAAGGCCGGACGACCCAACGAGGAAGAGTGGGCGGTGCTCCAGTGCCATCCGGCCGAGGGCGCGCGGATCCTCGCCCCGTTGGCTGACTGGCTCGGCGACGCGGTGCACGCGGCCGGCCAGCACCACGAACGCTGGGACGGTGAGGGCTATCCCAACAAACTCAAGGGCGAGGAGATTTCCCTAAGCGCGCGTATTGTTGCGGTGGCCGACGCATTCGCCGTGATGACTGCGGCCCGGGCGTACAAGAAGCCGCTCTCGCTCGCCGTGGCTCGACAGGAACTCACCCGCCATGCCGGCGCGCAGTTTGACCCGGTCGTGGTCCGGGCGATGTTGAGCGTTTCGGTTGGGCGGGTTTCTCGCGCCGCCGGTCCGTTGTCTTCACTCGGCGTTGCTCCGGCGTTGAGCTCCCTCTTGAGCGCCGCCCCCACGGTTCCGGCCATGGTGAGCTCCGGCGCCGCGGCTATCGCCCTCACGCTCGGGTTCTCGACGCCGAGCTCACCCATCGAATGGGGCTCGCCCGTCCGGGCCGTGGCCGAGCCCACGCCGGCGTCGAGCATGCTGCCCGCCACGCTGGCGTTGGTGGTTTCAGAAACCACGGTTGCCGTACCAACAGCGACGGGTTCGCCCACCAAGGCGGTCGAGGTGGCGCTCACGTTTAACGGGCCGACCGGCTCAATCGTGATCGCTGCACCACTGGGCGGCCCGACGGCGGCCGGTAGTCCCGGGACCACAGTTGCTGAACCCACCACCACTTCGACGCCCCCAACGACCGAGCTCGACCGGACAACGACCTCGCTTCGGCCATCTGTCCCGGTGACCCCGACCGCCAGTCCCACCTCAGCCGCACCGTCGACGGTCACGGCGCCGCCAATCACGGCCGAAACAAAGAAGCCCAGCACCGGACCAACGACCACGTCGCCAGCTGTGACGACGACGACTTCGCCCTCGCCCGTCGAGACCGCTCCTCCCGGGACTGCGCCATCCGAGACCAAGGCGCCCAAGACACCGCCACTGGCCACCACCACGACCATGACGAGCGCCGAGACGGTGCCGCCGGAGACCACGACGACACCCTCGCCGACCAAGGCTCCGCCGACCACGGCGACAACCATCGGGAAGCCGTGGATATCGACCCCACCGATCGTGACCCTTCCGCCGGTCTCCGAGGACAACTAGCCGGTACGCCGGGCGGAGGCGACTACTTCGACACGGTGAATGCGGCCCGGATCCCGTCACCAACCATGGCGGGTTTGCAAGCCGTGACGTACGCCC
>JAYSTV010000513.1:0-2384 GCA_043719425.1 Acidimicrobiia bacterium
GGCACCCACATCTGGCTGCGCGGCCCGCACGATCGGGCCGAAGCTGTTGCGTTGGCCGGACGACTTGAGCAGGTGGTGCCCGCTCCGTAGTCCGGAGCGCGTCTTGACTGGTACGTATGCCCGCTGGTCGTTTTGCTCCATCACCGACCGGCGACCTGCACGTGGGCAACCTGCGAACAGCGCTCATCGCCTGGCTGTGTGCACGGTCATCAGGCAGTCGATTCCTGTTGCGGTTCGAGGATCTGGATCGGGTTACCTCGCGTCCGGAATTCCGCGACCGCCAAGCCAGTGACCTTCACGCCATCGGTATCGATTGGGACGGCGCGCCGCTCGTCCAATCAGAACGGTTCGATGCCCACCGTGAGGCCATCGAAACCCTCGTGCGCGGCGGCCACACGTTCGAGTGCTTTTGCACCCGACGAGAGATCGCCGAGGCGGCGCAGGCGCCGAACGGTCTCGACGCGACCACAAACCGATACCCCGGCACGTGTCGGACGATGACGAGCGCCGAGCGAGCCGAGCACATCAACGCCGGGCGTCAACCGGCGCTTCGGCTCCGCAGCAACAACGCGACCCGAACGGTGACCGATCGGTTGCTCGGCCCATCAATTCACGTGATCGACGATGTGGTCCTTCGCCGAAACGACGGCGTGCCGGCGTACAACCTCGCCGTCGTCGTTGACGATGCACACCAGGGAGTGGAAGAAGTCGTGCGCGCCGACGATCTGCTCTCATCGTCAGCCGCACAGATGCTCATTGCTGAACTGCTCGGCCTTCGCCATTGTTCCTACGTGCACGTACCTCTCGTAGTGAACGCACTCGGCATCCGTCTCGCCAAAAGAGATGGTGCGATCACCCTTTCCGACCTCGAAGGCCAAGGAGTGAACGCAACGCAGGTGCGAGAGACGCTCGACGATTCGTTGCGGCCGGCGCTGGCGTCAATCAAGCCGGGCGAATTTCACGTGCATGACCTCCCGCGCCACACCTGGCAGTTCATCCGTTGACGCGTCGTTGCGTCAGCCTCGTCCGCCCGGATGGAAGTGTCGCGCCTCCTGCATACGTCGCCACTGCGACTCCGCCAACGACGACACTTCTCGAACTGACACGTTGAGTAGGCGGGCGACCTTCAACGCATCGTCATGTTCTGCCTTCGCTCGACCCGGGCCAACCTGCACCCGAACCGGGTGTCCGTGCACCTCAACTTCGTCGAAGTGGCGCGTGGCGATCCACTGATCCACGAGACGCTCGCGCACCGTGAGGATGCCAGTCTCGTCGGCCATCACGTGGCGGAGTTGATCGGCCAGCAGCGGATCAACAAGCGCGCTTATGGTCTGAGCCGGACGACCGCGAAGCATCATGATTGGAGTCAGCCACGCTTCGGACGCACCCGCGCCGAGAAGCGCTTCGATCGTGTGAGCGAGAATCTCACCGGACACATCGTCGACGTTGGCTTCCAACAGAGAGAGTTGCTGCGTCGGTTGGCGCTGCGCGACTTGCCGACCGAGGACCACCTGAGTGAGAAGGGGGAGTCCATCGATCTCAAGCGCTGCGGCGCCGTGGCCGATGGCGTCGACGGCCATCGCTGGCATCGCCCCGAACGACTGCGACAGCGCGGCCACGATGGCTGCGCCGACGATGTCGGTGAGCTCTGCGCCGACCTCGCGCCCATACGTCACGGCGCCGCGCGAGGCGAGAACGGAGACCGCCAGAGGATCCGGAATCGGCACTAGTCCGTTCTGTTTCTTCACGGTGCCGACGCCCAACGCAACCTGGCTGCAGTGCAGCTCCTCGATGTCGAGCACCTCGAGTGCGGCGCAAACCGCGACGGTCTTGACGATCACATCGAGCCCGGCCACTTCGATCGTGCGCAACCACCCGCGGCCAATGCGATCATCACGAGCCAACGCCTCGAACACCGTTTCAACCCGCCACCGCAAGCGCGCCGGGAAGCGGGCTTCTTCGATAAGCGAGTTCATATGGGCGATGGTGCGGACCACGGAACGGTCGGGAGTGGCGTCGACCGACGCCCGAATGGCGCCAATCCCGTTGCGCTTCACGACCTCGCGGCTGATGTCCCAGCCGGTGACGGGAAGGCGTTCGACCAGCTTGCGAACCTGCGTCTCATCGGCGCCCGCATCGATCAGCGCGCCGAGTGCGGTACCGCCGGTGATTCCCGCATAGCAGTGGAACCACGCCGTGCGCAGGCCAACGCTTTCGGGATAACCGTCGGCCGCTCGTCGGTTAGCGCTGGGCGACATGGCAACCATCGTTGTCGGCGATGGCCAACATCGCCAACTGCTGGGCTCTCTTCTCTGGGATTCGGACCTCGATATCGGTCTGAGCGAAGTCGGTGCCCGTACCGCGGATCGGCAACCCAAGCGTGG
>JAYSTV010000514.1:0-5740 GCA_043719425.1 Acidimicrobiia bacterium
TGGAACAGTTCGTCTACGCGTCGGGCGACACGATCGAACCAGGCGCAGCGTACCGATCGTTCCGTGGTCGTGATGCCGGCATCGAGCCACTCCTGCGAGGTCGAGGCCTACTGGCCTAGGCGTTCGGGCTTCTCGAACGAATATTCCGACCAGCGAACATTGGTTCGCCTAGGGTGGCATCGTGCCCGCCCGCGCCCCAGGAGTCAGCCCGAAGGTCCAACTGCCCCGCCAGATCTCGCTCGACGACCTTGGCGTGCCCCTCTTGCACGTCACCTTCGTGGTCATTGACCTCGAGACCACCGGCGCGTCGCCGCGTGACTGCGCGATCACCGAGGTGGCCGCCGCCCGCTACGAAGGCGGCGTGTGCACCGGCACATTCGCCACGCTGGTCAATCCGGGCGTCGCGATACCGCCGTTCATCACTTATCTGACCGGCATCACGGAAACGATGATCGGTCCGGCCCCTCGGATCGAGAGCGTGTTGCCGGCGCTCATCGAATTCATCGGCAACGCGGTGATCGTCGGCCACAACGTCCGCTTCGATATCGCCTTCCTCGACGCCGCGCTGCGGGCCAATCACTACCCCACCCTGTCGCAGCGCCGCGTCGATACGTGTTCGCTCGCTCGTCGACTCGTCCGCAGCGAGGTGGCCAACTGCAAACTCGGCACGCTGTCACGTCATTTCGCCTTTCCCAATCAACCCACCCATCGTGCACTCGACGATGTCCGGGCCACCGCCGACCTGTTGTTCTTTCTTCTGGAGCGCGCCGCTGGCTACGGCGTGCTCGGCCTCGACGATCTCAGCGAGCTCCCGGCCATCAATCGTCATCCGCAGGCCCACAAGCTGCACCTCACCAACGCGCTCCCCCGTCGGCCTGGGGTCTACGTGTTTCGCGATCTCGGCGGCACCGTTATCTACGTCGGCAAGGCGACCAACCTGCGAGCGCGCGTCCGCAGCTACTTCTCAACGGACGATCGACGCAAGATCGGACCCATGCTCGAGATCCTCCACCGCATCGATCACATCGAGTGCGCCACAGCATTCGAAGCTTCGGTCCTCGAAGTCCGGCTCATTCAACGCGAACTTCCGCGCTTCAATCGTCAAGCCAAACTATGGACACAGTATGCGTACATACGACTGGCCACCTCGGCGCGCAAAGTCACCATCGCCACCACTCGCGACTGCAACATCACTGATGCTCGCTACATCGGTCCGTTCCCATCGCTGGTCGCCGCGCGTGTTGGCGCGCTTGCCCTCAAGGAAGCGGCCGCCTGTCACCGAGCCGACGGCCCGGCACTACTCGCCCTCCTTGAGCGTCCCGACGATCTCCTGGCCCCACTGGCCGCCCGCATGAGCGAGCTCGCGCAGAGCGAATCCTTCGAACAAGCGGCGCTACTGCGCGATCGCGCCGGCACGTTGGCGAGAGCGCTGCATCGCCAACGAGTCACGGCGTCATTGCGACAGGCCGGTTGGCTGGAGATCGAGGTCGACGGCCGGGTGATACGTATCGATCACGGGCGCATTCGCTTCGGCGACGGACGAGCCGACCCGACCAAGGCACCCTCGATCAATGCACCGATCCCGCGTCACCTCGTCGACGAACTGGCGATCGTGTCGGGCTGGATCGAACGTCGACCCCCGACCACGCGAGTGCGTCACGCCGACACCGGTCTGGCGTGGCCCGTGCACCGCCCACCGCGTTTCGAGGTTCGCGATCCGCCCAACGACGGCACGACCAAACAACTCGAACGGCCAAGCGCCAAGCCCGCGCCAAAGCCAGCGCCGGTTAGCTCCCTGCGTCCGCCAGCTCGCGGGACAAGTTCACGAGCCCGTCGAGCACCCGCCGGGCCGAACCATCGTCGATCGCCTGCCGGGCGCGGGTAATTCCGTCGGCCATGTCGGCGGCAAGCCCTGCGGCCAGCAGTCCGGCCGCCGCGTTGAGCATCACGATGTCTCTATGGGCGCCGCCCTGACCGTCGAGCACCCGCGAAAGATGCCCGGCGTTCTCCGCCGCCGTCCCGCCGAGCAGGTCACTCGGCACGGCTCTCTCGATCCCCACCGACGCCGGGTCGAAAACGGATTCGTCGATCGAACCGTCGGGCCGCAACGTCCAGACCGTCGACGTGGTCGTGGTGGTGAGCTCGTCGAGACCATCGTGGCCGTGCACGAACACCGCCGAAATGGTGCCGGTGTTCGCCAGGACGGAAGCCATCTTCGGGGCCATGGTCGGGTCGGCCACGCCGACGAGCTGGCGCCGAACACGACCAGGGTTGGCGATTGGTCCGAGGAAATTGAACATGCTGGCCACGCCCAACTCGCGACGAACGGGCGCTGCGTGGCGCATCGCTGGATGGAAACGGGGAGCGAGGCAAAAGCCGACGCCTACCTCCTCCACGCATCGGGCCACATCGGCCGGGGTCAGCTCCAGCACCACGCCGAGCGCTTCGAGCACGTCGGCGGAACCGGCCTGGGAGCTGGCCGCTCGGCCTCCGTGCTTGCAGACCACCCCGCCGGCGCCGACCACGACAAACATCGCCGTGGTCGAGATGTTGATCGAATTGCTCCGATCACCTCCGGTTCCACATGTGCAGATGGCCCGGTCGCGCACGGCCTCGGACAACGGCACGGGCACCGAAACGGCGAGCATGGCGCCCAACGCGGCGCCGAGTTCGCCCACCGTCTCGCCTTTGGTGCGCAGGCCGAGGAGGAGGGCGCCGATCTGGCCGGGGGTCGCCGCCCCCTGCAGAATCTCGGCCACCGCCGCGCCCACGAGTTCCGGCGCCAGGTCGCGTCGGGCGCTCAACGAGGCAAACAACGCCGGCCAGCCCCCGAACTCGGCCAGGGTGGCCTGAGGATCCGATGCGCTGGCGGGGCTCGTCATAGAAGATGCAAGTTACAGGCCGGACCGTTGGACGTACTGGCGATTCGGGCCAATTCGGGCCTCACGGGCCCGGACGCGACACGACCCACACGCCAAGCATGACGGTGGGTCGAGGCGGTCTCGGCGGAAGGCCGAAAGACGATGAGGCCGGACCCCCTAGTCCGTTCGCGGCGGGGGTCAGATGATCAGGCGGCGCGGCGGCGCTGGCGAATGATGCGGCGGCGCTCGCGCTCCGTGCAACCGCCCCAAATGCCGTCGCGCTCACGGGCAATCAGTGCGTATTCGAGGCACTGGATGCGGACCGGGCAGTCGGCGCAGATGGACTTCGCTTCGTCAGAATCGTCGTCTGACACGGGATAGAAAATCTCGGGGTCAACGCCTTTGCACTGACCTTGTTCACGCCAAGATTGGGTTTTCATCATGTCCGACACGTCCTTACAAGCGGATTCCCGGCCGTGGTGGGCCGGATTTGGGGGGCTGCAAAGTATTGTTCAGCGGCTTCGGTCCTGTCCAGGGCCTTCACCAAGAATTTACCAACCCTCACGGAGCGTGGCCGCTGGTGAGAGGTGGTGCGCCGGAGATCCGGTGCATGAAACGATCGTCGCAAGTCACTTCTGAGTATCGGATGAAGATGGGCCTTTTGGCATATTCCTTCACAACATCCGAACATCTCGGGTAGCTCATAGGGCCTGGGCAGGCGTTCCTCGGGACTCTGCCGGCACGGACCGCTTGTCCTCAGTCGGTCGGGCGGACGGGTGGAAGTTCCCGTGAGTACATTTCCCAGCCACCGATGGGCGCAGACCAGACGAGGTCAGACGAGTTCGTCGAGACCGCGTTGCAGGCGACCGGCATGGGTCTTTTCAGCCCGGGCCAGAGTTTCGAACCAATCGGCGATCTCGGTGAAGCCTTCGTCACGGGCGGCCGCGGCGAAGCTCGGGTACATCTCGGCGTAGTCGTAGGCCTCCGCCGCGATTGCCGAGGCCAGGTTTTCTTCGGTGGAGCCGATCGCCATGCCGGTGGCCGGATCACCCACGCCAAAGGTGGCGAGGTACTCGAGGTGACCGTGGGCATGGCCGGTCTCGCCGTCGGCGATGTTCTTGAAGAGTGCGGCGATCTCGGGATAGCCGTCGATGTCGGCCTTTTGCGCGAAGAAGAGATAGCGGCGATTGGCCTCGCTCTCACGGGCGAATGCTCGGAGGAGGTTGGCTTCAGTATTGGTACCCGGCAACGACATCGGGTCGACGATAGTGCCGCGCTCTTCGTTGGCGACCCCGGCGCCCCCGTCCCCCTCACTCGGTGAACCGTCGGAGAGACTGACTGTTGTGTCCGTTGCATCTGTTGAAGATCCCCACTCCCCCGCCATGGCCCCGCGTCGGGCGCTCGTCTTGATCGGTGCCGTGATCGCGGCGGTGATCCCGGCGTTTGTCGTTCGCTTTTCGTCGCTCGAACCACCGGCCGCCGTTGCTGCGGTGCTCTTTGGTCTGGCCATCATCGCCGCCGCCTTCCTTCTCGCTTGGGGAGCCGAGGCCGCGCAGGTCGATATCTCCGCCGGACTCGCCATTGCCGTGTTGGCGTTCATTGCCGTTCTTCCCGAATACGCCGTCGACATGGTCTTCGCCTCCAAGGGCGGACACGCCTATGCGTTACATGGCCGTGCCTGCAAGCCGGTGGGCTCCCCCGACGAAGCGCCGTGTTCGCTCGCCCTCGCGAACATGACGGGCAGCAACCGTCTGCTCATCGGCATCGGCTGGGCGCTCGTTGTCGGCCTGGCGTGGGTGCAGTGGCGCAAACGCAAGATGCCGAATACCGATGTGCGTCTCGAACGCACCAACAGCGTCGAAGTGTCGTATCTGTTGTTGGCGTCGCTCTACGCGCTCACCCTGCCACTCAAGCGATCACTGATGCTCATCGACGCTGTCGTACTCGTCGCCATCTTTGTCGCCTACACATTCCGCATTGCCAAGGCCCCGGCCGAGGAACCGCACCTTGTCGGCCCGGCGCGCGTAATCGGCGAATTGCCCACGGCTCGTCGACGCACGGCCTATGGCGCCATGCTCATTTTTGCCGCGCTGGTGATCCTGGCATGTGCCGAACGATTCGCCGAGGCGCTCGTGGCGGGAGGCAAGGCGGCCGGCATCAGCGAGTTCGTGCTCGTGCAATGGATTGCACCGCTCGCCTCGGAGGCACCGGAGCTACTCATTGCCGGCATGTTTGCCTGGCGCATGGCGTCGGCCAGTGGGCTCTCCACCCTGGTGTCATCGAAGGTCAACCAGTGGACTCTTCTCGTCGGCACACTGCCGATCGTGTTCGCCGTCACGTCGTCATCGACGCACGGCCTCCCCCTCGACTCGCTCCAGCGCGAAGAACTGTTCCTTACCGGCGCGCAGGCGTTCTTCGGCGTCGCCGTACTCATCAGCCTATCGCTCTCGATTCGTGAAGCGCTCATGCTCTTTGGACTCTTCTGGGCGCAGTTCCTCGTGCGCGCCGTGGTGCCGAGCGACTGGGCCGAGGCTGAACGTATCGGGGTCGGTGTCGTGTACCTCGTTCTGGGTACGTGGTTCCTCATTCGTCAGCGCGCATACGTTCGCTCAACGCTGCGGGACGGCTTCCGAACGCCCTACGCCGTGATGGCACAGGACTAGTCGCGTGACGCCGCGCCAGTTCGTCGCCCTGGCGGCCGAGGCGATCGGAATCATTCGACGAATCATTGGGAGCCGCCTCGGCGGCGCACCCACCCGCGGCGTGATGGTCATGGTCCTCAACGAGCGCGACGAGGTCCTTCTCGTGAAGAACACCTATCGACGCCGATGGTCACTCCCGGGCGGCTGGGTCGATCCACATGAGTCGTTCGTCGATGC
>JAYSTV010000515.1:0-2382 GCA_043719425.1 Acidimicrobiia bacterium
GTCGATGAGCTCGATGATCTCCTGGCCGAACTCGACCCCACGTTGGAGATGGTCGAGGGTGGCCGACGATTCAAACGTGGACATACGAATGGCCCGAGACCGGTGCACCTGCCCCACGGCTATCTCGACGATCGCGACGACCCCACCCCACCATCGCTCGACGCCGAAATCGCCGGCGGTTCCGGTGGCTGAAAACGCGACCGAGCGCGCACCGGGCCTGGTCCTTGCCTCCGGGTCGCCTCGGCGACAAGAGTTGCTGACCTCGATCGGCCTCACCTTCGCGGTGGCGGCGGCCGACATCGACGAGTCGGTGCTCGAAGGGGAGGAGCCCAAGCCCTATGTGCTGCGGTTGGCCCGGGTCAAGGCGCTACACGTGGCGGCGGGGCAAGTCGAGGGGACCATCGTGATTGGTGCCGACACGACCGTCGAGGTTGACGGGGCGATCCTGGCCAAGCCGGCCGATGCCGAGGATGCCGCGGCGATGTTGCGGACCTTGAGCGGGCGCAGTCATCAGGTCCATACCGGCATGGCTGTGGCGGTGGCCGGGCACGACGACCCGTGGTCCTCCGTGACCACGACCACGGTTACCTTCACGGCCCTCGATCACGCCACGGTTGCCTGGTACGTGGGCACCGGTGAACCGTTCGGGAAAGCCGGTGCCTACGCCATCCAGGGGGTCGGTGGTGCGCTCATTGCGTCGGTCGACGGCAATGTGCAGAACGTCGTCGGACTGCCGCTGGCCGATCTCGTGGCCAACCCATCGATCGCCGCCCTCATCCGAGCCCGCCCCGCCCCCTGAGGCCTTGTCCATGAGGTGTGACTCCGGTCATCTCGGCTGGGAGGTCGGAGTGAGCCGGTGGGAGAATGAGAGCCTTGAACGCAGTTGATGGCGAACACACGCGCCCCCCGTCGGTCGTTGACCCCGAGTCCGAATTGGCGGAGCACCTTCCTGGTTCCATCGGTGCGGCGTGGGCCTCTCGACCGTTTCGTCGGCTCTACGTCGGGTCCACGCTGTCGCTCGTGGGCACCTGGCTCCAAAACGTTGTCGTCGCCCCCTACGCCCTCGACCTGACCCGCACGGCGTCGCACCCCAAAGGATCGGCGTCGTTCGTTGGCCTGCTGACCTTTGCCCAGCTCGGTCCGCTACTCCTGCTCTCGATCCCCGGTGGCGTGCTGGCCAATCGCATCGATCGGAAAAAGCTCATGATCGCCGCGCAAGCAACGCAGGCGCTCGCCGCGTTTGTTCTCGCGTTCGTCGCGTGGAAGATGAAGTCACCGGTTGCGCTCTTCCTGGCCACGATGGTGATCGGCACGGCCAATGCGCTGTCGGCGCCGACCACGTCATCGGTTCTGCCCGAGTTGGTCGAGCCCCGCAACATCGGTGGGGCGATCTCACTCAACTCGGCGACGATGAACGGCTCGCGGTCGGTGGCCCCGATCATCGTGTTGGCCCTTACGGGTCTTGGCTTCAGTGCATCGGGCTTCTTCTTCCTCAACGCGGTGTCTTACTTCGCCCTCATCGTTGCATTGTGGGGTCTGCCGATGCGACGACGCGTTGAGCATCGCGGGTCGAACGGTCGGGCTGCGTTCCTGGATGGCATCCGAGAGGCGCGGTCCAATCCCGTCGCCGGGCGCCTTCTGTTCCTACTGTTCAGCCTTTCGCTGGTGTCGCTCCCGTTCATCGGTCAGTTCGCCACGATCGTCGAACGTGCCTTTCACACTGAAAGTAAGCGTACGTACCTCATTCTGTTCGCGATCTGGGGTGGTGGTGCTGCCCTGGGCGCTCTGAGTATCGGCACGGTGTTGGTCAAGCGGGATCAGCGCAAGCTGGTGCCCGCGTTCCTGGTCGTATTTGGGGTGGCCCTCGGCGCATGGTCGTTCGTGTCGTCGCCCGTCGTGGCCTTTCCGGTGGCCTTTTTGTTGGGCTTTGCGTACTTCGGTTCAACGACGGCCATGTCGTCGGTCTTGCAGTCGCATCTTGATCAGCGTCGACGCGCCCCCGTCATGGCGTTGTGGTTCATGGCCTTCGGCGGCACGGTTCCGTTCGGCGCCATGTGGGGCGGCTGGGCCATGGATCACTGGTCGGTGCGAGGCACCCTGCTCATCGGTACCGGGTGGCTCGTGGTCATGGTCCTGCTGGCCCGCGACCTACCCGAGCGCAGTGAGCGCCAACGAGCACGGATCGTCGCCGCAGCGGCGTAGGGGTCGTTCAGCTGTAGCTGTCAAGCGGCGGGCAGGAACAGACCACGTTTCGATCGCCAAACGCGCCATCGATACGCGAGACCGGCGGCCAGTACTTGTCTTTGCGCAGCGACGGCAACGGATACGCCGCGACCTCGCGTGGGTACGCCCGACTCCACGAGTCGCTGAGCACGTCTTCGG
>JAYSTV010000516.1:0-2380 GCA_043719425.1 Acidimicrobiia bacterium
CCGACGAGCGGCACATCGAGTTCGCGACACTGCTCTTCGAAGAATCGATCGTCACCAGGTTGGGCCTTGTTGCCGATGGCGACGCACCGAGCGATCCCGAGCTCGTCCGCCAGGGCAATGGTGCGCGCGGCGGTCACAACGGACTTCCGAGAAGGGTCCATGACGATCACGAGTATGTCGGCGTGGGCCAGCGTTCCCCCGGAACGGCTGAGGTGCTCGATGCCGGCCTCCATGTCGATGATGGTGACGTCGGCGTATGCGTCGAGGCTCTCGGCGAGCAGGCTCCGCACGGTGGCGTGCCCCCCACACGTGCACCCGGCACCTGCTTCGTTGACGCGAAGCGCCGAAAGCACGGTCACCCCGCTCGGCGTGCGAACGCCATACCTCGCGAGCAGTTCGTCTACCTCGCAGTCGCCGCGCCGACCGACGACGAGCGAACGGGGCAGCACCGGAACCGCCTCGGTCTGGTCGAGGTCGAGGCCGAGCGATAGCCCCAGGTTGGGATTGGAATCGGTGTCGACGGCAACGACTCGCAGTCCCCGACTGACGAACGTGTGCGCCAGGAGGGCCGACAGGGTGGTCTTGCCGACGCCGCCCTTGCCGACCATGCCGATCTTGAGTCCGGCCTTCATGGGCATCTCACGCTAGGTGCACCCGACATACAGCTACGTTACACTTGTCACATCGGACCTCGTCCGAAAGAACTTCCGTCGCAGCACACAACGAACGCAGCCGGAGAGAGAAGGATCGCCCATGATCATCTGGTGGCTCGCCAATGCCGTTGCGCTCTTCGTCGTCGTGCCCGTCGTCATCCTCCTCGCCAACCGGGTCATACGACCGGCCGTCGAGATCGAGCGCTATGCCGACGACATTCTTGAGCACGGCGTCGGCCTCACGGTGAACCTGGAGCCGGTACCGGCTTTGCTCGACACCCAGTCGTTGGTCCACGAAGTCACCGGGCATGCCGTTCGTTACGTCACCGCCCTGAAGCCGATCGTCTGACGAAAACCGGAGAAATCTGACCATGCCTATCGTCGCCATCGTCTCACTGATCATCATCGCTGTCCTCGTGCTGGCGCTCGCTGCGTATCTCGCCCGGGTCGTGCAGATCCTCACGCACGTGAACGACACCCTCGGCAAGGTCACCTTCGGCGTGCGGGCGATCGCCCACCAGACCGAACCGATCGGTCCCGTCGTCAATGACATCAACGCCAACCTGGGCGCCGTGGCCGGTGCCCTCGAAGCTCTGGTGGCGCCGGTTCCCGCCGCCGCCAAGGTCGCCTGACCGACACGGTCAGCGAACGCGAAACGAACGGAGACACCAATGCTGTCCTTCGCCTGCGCCGATGTCGGCGTGCTCGATTGCAAGTCCAACGTGAGTGCGGCGACCAAAGAGGAACTGCTCGCCATCGTCGCCGACCATGCGCTGAAGGTGCATGGTGTGGTGCTCAACGGCACGCTCATCGACTACGCGCTGACGACCGTCAAGTCGACCTGACGTTCCGGCATGCGGATCGCATTCGTCGGGAAGGGCGGGGCCGGCAAGTCGACCATCGTCGGCACGTTCTCGCGGCTGCTCGCCCGACATAGCCGCGAGGTGGTGGCCGTCGACTCCGACGCCATGCCGGGCCTGTCCTACGCCCTCGGCCTCCCCGTGGTCGAGCGGCCGTTCCCGGCCGATTGTGTGGTCGAGAAGGCTGAAGGCGAGAGCGGCCCGCGGTATCGGCTGCGGCCCGGCCTCGACGCCACGGCGGCGTTGGAGGCCTACGCCATTGCCGCCGCCGACGGTGTCCGATTCTTCTCGTTCGGCAAGACCCGAGGCGACTGGGGCGACATTGGTCGGGGCCAGCACGCCTGGAGCCAGGTGCTCGCCGAACTGCCCCGTGGACGGTTCGATCTGGTCGGTGATCTTCCCGGAGGTACCCGTCAGCCGATGACCGGCTGGGGCAAATACGCCGACGTGATAGCCATCGTCGTCGATCCGACCGCCACGTCGATCGGCACCGCTCGGCGACTTGCCACCCTCCGCCAATCCCGGTGGGATTTTCACGACGTCGTCGCCGTCGCCAATCGCGTCATGGAGCCGGGTGACGCTGCGCTCGTCGAAGCCCGCACCGGATTGCGGGTGATCGGTGCCCTCCCCTTCGACGACGCCGTTGCCAGGGCCGATCGGCTGGGTACCACTCCGCTTGACGCCGCTCCCGACAGCGCGTTCGTGACCGCGGTGTCGCTACTCGTCGACCGATGCCTGACCGAGTTCGACGACCCCGAGTCGCCGTCGGAACGTCGCCTGTACAACGATCGAAACCGAGCCAATGATCGAACCCGAACAGAGGAGAACGTCGCATGAAGATCGCCGTCGTCGGAAAGGGTGGCTCCG
>JAYSTV010000517.1:0-2374 GCA_043719425.1 Acidimicrobiia bacterium
ATGAGCGACGATCGTCGGTACCACATCGGATTTGGCCCCAGTGATCTTGGTGGTCAGGTGCCCAAGTTGGTGCTGCTGTCGGGTGATCCGCAACGGACCGAACACATCGCTACGGGGCTCCTCCGCAACGCTCGACTGCTGAGCGATCATCGCGGGCTCACGAGCTACGTCGCCGCCTTGGCCAACGGGGTCGACATCCTGTGTTGCACCAGTGGCATGGGTGGCCCGTCGGCGTCAATCGTCTTGAACGAACTGGCCCAGATCGGCGTGAAGACCGTGATCCGTGTGGGCACGACGGGATCGCTGCAGGCCCACGTGGCGGTCGGCTCGGTGATCATCAGCAGCGCCGCGTTGCGTCGCCAGGGCTCCACGCTGGACATCGCGCCGATCGAGTTCCCCGCGGTGGGTGACCCGTTCGTCACGGTTGCGTTGGCGAATGCCGCGGCCTCGCTCGGCATTCCGCATCACGTTGGCATCACCGCGTCGGTCGACACGTTCTTCGAGGGCCAGGAACGTTCGGCCATGTCGGCCAACGCGCATCTGCTCCGACGGCTGGTCGGGATGACCGATGAGTACCGCAACCTTGGGATTCTGAACTACGAGATGGAGTCCGCCACCGTGTTCACCTGTGCTTCCGTCTACGGGATGCGCGCTGGATGCGTGTGTGCCGTGATTGCCCAACGGACCGAGGGCGAGAACGTGGTCATGGAAGCGAAGGACGAGGCCGTGGAGCGGACAATCCGGGTGGCCATCGCCGGGGCCGAGGCGCTGACCTAGCCCTGCGCAACCAGCGCGGCGTAGGTGTCGTCGGTGGGGTCGAGCCAGTCCATAGTCTTGAAGACGGCGGTCATTCGCCTTTGCAGGGCGATCGAATCGACATAGTCCTCGTGTCGGGGCGAGTCGACGAAGCGAATGCCACCGTGTAGGTCTGACTTTGTTAGTGCCCCACTTCGTATGCGCGCTGACTTGGTTGTCGCGTCGGGGCCGGTGCTGTCGCGGATGGCCTGCACGGCGAGCGCGTTGAGCCGGTCGTAGAGGTGATAGCCGCCCGAGTTCGTTTCGAACATGCCAGGCACGAACACATCGAGCCGACCGGGCACAAAGACACCGCAGGCGAGTCGGGGGCGCCCGCTCTTCGTCACCGGCAGCGTGCCCGGTGGGAGGAACGGGACCTCGTGGCGATACCCCGTGGCGCACAGGACCACGTCGAAGTCTCCGGACGTGCCGTCGGTGAAGTGCACGGTCGGTCCTTCGAAGCGGGCGACGTCCTTGCGCACCGTGAGATCGCCGTGGCTGAGGAAGTGGAACACCTGTGTGTTCAGGACCGGATGGGTCGCCATGATCTTGTGGTCGGGTTTCGGTAGGCCGAAGCGTTCCTGCTTGCCCGCGACGAAGCGCAGCAGTTTGCCGAGCACGGGCTGAGCTATCCTGTTCGGAACGTGCGGACCCGAGTCGGCGAAGACATCGGACGGTGTGCCGAAGATGTGCTTCGGGATCACCCAGTAGCCACGGCGAAGACTGATCGACGCATGCGACGCGAATTTGGCCGCGTCGCAGGCGATGTCAAAGCCCGAGTTGCCACCGCCGATGATAAGTACACGTTTGTTCCGGAGTTCGTCTCCACTCCAATAGGTCGAGGAGTGGCGCAGGTCGCCGGAGAACGTCCCTGGGTACGTTGGCATCACTGGGAGCCACTGGGTGCCCGTGCACGCGATCACTGCGTCATAGGAACCCGTGGAACCATCGCTGAACGAAACCATCCACCCACCACCGTCGCGAGGTATCGCGGTCGTCACCGACGTTCCGAAGCGGATGCCTTCCCGTAGGCCGAAGGTATCGGCGAAGCCGCGGAGGTAGGCCAGAATCTGCGGGCGGCTCGGGTAGTCGGGATAGGACCCGGGCATCGGGAAGCCGAGGAAGCCCGACATGGACTTCGACGAGATGAAGTGGGCGCTCTCGTAGATCGGCGAGCCGGGATTGTCGTGGTCCCAGATCCCGCCGACGTCGGCGTGTCGTTCCACGTGGTCGTAGGAGACACCGAAGGTGCGACAGGCGCGGGCGGCGGAGAGGCCGTTGGGCCCGGCCCCGACGATCAGTACTTGCGGAGGCATGGACCGACTGTACGGGCTACGTTCGACCGCCATGGCTGTCACCTACGAAAAGGGTCTCGTCGATGTGGGGAATGGTTGCCACGCCTACCTGCAACCCGACGGTGGTTGGGGATGGAGCAACGCCGGACTGATCGAGGGCGATGGCATCTCGTTGCTGGTTGACACGCTCTTCGACCTTCGTCTCACCCAGGAGATGCTCGACGCGATGTCCGGGGTCTCGACGCGATCGCCGATTGCCACGCTCGTCAACACTCATGCCAACG
>JAYSTV010000518.1:0-2369 GCA_043719425.1 Acidimicrobiia bacterium
CGGCTGCGCTTTTCCGGTGACGCTTCGCAGCTCGCCAGCACTGATTCAGCAGTCTCCTGATTCTCGCGGACCGGGCTCTCCTGGGTCCGCAGGGGCAACGGACGTCCGGTCGGACGCCGAGCCCCCGGCCCTTGGATGGGTGGTCTGATGGACCGTGCGAAGCCGGTCCTTGCTCACGTGGGTGTATCGCTGAGTGGTGGCGAGGTCGGCGTGCCCCAGCAGCTCTTGCACGACCCGCAAGTCGGCTCCTCCATCGAGGAGGTGGGTGGCGAACGTGTGACGAAGAGCATGCGGGTGGGTCGGCCGCGACGAGCGGCGATCGACAATTCTCCGCACGTCGCGAGGCCCCATCGGACGCAATCGAGCGTTGACGAAGGTGGTGGTGAACTCGTCGGCGGAACCAGGACCGTCCGGCGACGGCTGCTGGGCACGAAGCAGGGGACGAAGTTCGTCGATCCAGCGGCACAACGCCTGAGCTGCGGGTTCCCCCACCGGAACGAGCCGTTCTTTGTCGCCCTTGCCTCGAACGGTGAGGATGAGGCGTCGCCGGTCGAAGGATCGGTCGGTGAGGCCACAGAGCTCGGCGACCCGAAGACCGGACGAATAGAGCAACTCCACGATCGCCTGATCCTGCCCGTCCCAAACATGGGCCAGCGGCGACTGCGCCCGCAGGACGGGTCGATCGAGCAGGTCGGTGATCTCGCCCTGGGTGAGCACCCGCGGCAAACGAGATGCCTTGGCGGGGCCTCGGACCTGGTCGGTCGGATCGCCCGTGACCAAGCCGATACGACGAAGAAACGCGTAGTAGCGGCGAATGGCGGCCAGGCGGCGACTGGAGGTGGCCGGCGCGAGCCCACCACGCGAGACGTCGGCCAGCCATCGGCGAACGAACGGTCGGGTGACGTGGACGGGACCTCGGATCCCAGCCGATGCGCACCAATCGGCGAAACGTTCCACGTCGTCGCCATAGGCCTGCTTCGTTGAGGCCGAAAGCCCGACGAGAGAGCGGAGGAAACGGTCGATCTCCCAGTCGACGGCGACTGCGGTCGCGGCGGACGAGTCGGGAGGCTCGAACGACGTACCTGTAGCCATCGCCGGTCAACGCTACCGAGTGATCAGCCGAGCCACGCGAACCGCCGACACACCCGACCACGACCACCGTGATCGCAAGCGCGAGGGCGAGCCGCGGACCACAGGTCATGCCAGCACCCGGGCCCACCGGCCGGCCTCGTGCTCGACCCATCGCTGGTCCTCAAGCCAGGCCAGGGCCGCCGCGGTGGCCCGTAGGGACAAGCTGACCGACGCCGCCAACGCGGTGGTGGTTCGGCGATCCCAACCGAGAGCCCGAAGAACAGCGCCTGGATCACCCTCAGGGCCGATCCGTTCATCCACCGTGTCGGCCGCCACGGCGACCCGGTAGTCGAGCACGGCCAGAACATCGCTCACCCCATGGCACGGAAAGGCGAGAGCCGCACCGTCGACCGACGGCCGCAGAAGGGCGTTGGAGCCCGTCGCCGAGCGGAGCAGGGGATTGTTGGGTACGGCGAGCACGGGACGTGAACGCAGTGTGGCTTCGTTGACGGTGAGCAGCGAGCCTCCCTTGGCTCCTGATTCGACGACCACGACCGCTTGCGCCAGCTGGGCCACGATCCGGTTTCGGCGAGGGAAGGCTTCGGGCCGAGGACCTCGATGTGGGTCGTACTCGCTCAGCAGCAACCCGCTCTCGGCCACTGTTTGCTGCAGGCGGTGGTGTTCCCTCGGGTACACGACCGATGTACCGGTACCAAGTACTCCGATGGCGCGGCCGCGCGACTGGGGATCGGCCGTTGCCCCACGATGCGCCGAGCCGTCGATGCCCCGGGCCAGGCCGGACACGACGGCAACGCCCGCCTGGGCCAACGCGCCCCCCAAATCACGAGCGAAAGCCATTCCAGCCGCCGACGCTGACCGAGTTCCGACGATCGCGACGCGGGGCGCCTGCAAGACGCTCAGATCGCCCGCCACAGACAAGGCTCCGGGAGCTGCCTCATCATCGCCGAATCGGTCGTGCCAACCGGGATCGCCCCGCAACCACCAGCGTGCCTGCCCCCTGGTCACCCCTGCCGGGGTCATGGCCGCGACCCGAAAGCCGGACACCAGATCATCCCATGGCGTTGCCCGGGGACGCGACCTCACCGGGCTTTGACCACCCTTAGCCAGGTGAAGCAGGGTGGGGCCGATCGCCAACGAGGATCGATCGGCCAGCGAGGCGAGCCGAGACGGACCAAGTCCCTCCGTGGCGACGAAGAGTTCGACGAGACCTTCGAGGTGAGCTCGCTCATCGGTAAGTTCCGGCAGAACGAATGCGACCGTCATGCCGCCGCCCCCGT
>JAYSTV010000519.1:0-2366 GCA_043719425.1 Acidimicrobiia bacterium
GGGTTACATCGGACGCGGCCGCCCGACTTGGATCACCGTTCCAGTTCTTGACGAGGCTCTCGCCGACCACATGGGCCGTTGGGCGTTCAACGAGTTCGGCCCGTATTCGTTTGGGGTGATCCCACTCGCTCGCAACGGTGTCGGATTCGGTGCGCTGAACTTCTATCGGTCTGGTGCCGAGCGCTTCACCGACTCCGAGAAGCAGCTGCTGCAGACGTTCGCCGATCAGGCGGTCATCGCGATCGAGAACGCGCGCCTGTTCAAGGAATTGGAGGAGCGCAACCGTGAGGTGAGCGAGGCGCTCGAACAACAGACGGCCATCGCCGAGGTGCTCGAAGTCATCAGTAGTTCGCCGAACGATCTGGAGAACGTGCTGAGCCAAGTACTCGGTATCGCCGCCCGTTTGTGCGAAGCCGAGTGGGGGCTTGTCTGGCAGGCACGGGGTGACCGCTTCCGCGTTGGAGCAAGCCACGGCTTTACGGCGGAGCAGGTCGCTTCGATGGGGGACGTGGCGTACCTGGTCGGGGTCGCCAACGTCGTCCAGCGCTGCGCCGACGGGGAAACGATGCGGGGCGATGCCTCGCTCGAAGACATCGATCGGCTGGACGTTTCCGACGACGACCCGATCACCCAACCTACCTACGTGTTCATCCAGCGATACCGCGCACAGGCGTACCTCGTTGTGCCGCTCACTCGTCCTGGGTCGTTCTCTGGTGTGTTTTCCCTGATGCGAAAAGACCGGCGGCCGTTCACTGATCGGGAGGAGACGATCGTTCGGACGTTCGCCGACCAAGCCCTCATCGCCATCGAGAATTCGCGCCTGTTCAACGAGCTCACGGAGGAACGCGAGCAGCAGGCTGCGATCGCCGAGGTGCTCAAGGTCATCGGTGCCACGCCGGGCGAGATCGAACAGACACTGCCGGCGATCGGCCTTGCTGCCCAGCGCTTGACGGCCTCTGACTACGTGGCGATCGTCTTCGGACCGAGCGAGGCGACCGTGGTGTGGGACCCCGACCGCGGGTTTCGTACCCACCTACCCAATCCCGCGTTGCATGTTCCGCGCAACATCCAGCGGGAGGCGGAGGTGGTCGGCGGACCGGTCATGGTGCACGGCCCAGTCTCTTCGTGGGCCGATCGGTTCCCGTACCAGGCGGAGCTCTACGACGGGCTCGACGAAGCCGCGATGCTGTGCGTTCCACTCATCGGGCGGACGGTGGAGCACGGGACGATCCTCGTCAGGCGCGACACCGCGAGGCCCTACAACGACGATGACGTGGCCCTGCTGGAGGGCTTCGCCGATCAGGCACTCATCGCCATCGAGAACGCCCGGGTGTTCACCGAACTCGAGCAGACGAACCGAGAGGTGAGCGAGGCGCTCGAACAGCAAACGGCCATCGCTGAAGTGCTGCAGGTGATCAGTAGCTCCCCGAACGATCTGAAGAACGTCCTCGGCCAAGTTCTCGGCATCGCCGCGAGGCTCTGCCAGAGCGACACCGGATTGATCTGGCAGGAGCAGGACGAACGGTTCCGCCTCGTCGCTAGCGTCGGGTTCAGCGACGAACTGATCAAGTTCTCCGATGGTCTGGCATTCCCGAACGACGGTTCGAATGTGGTGTCGAGGGCCGCACGCGGGGAGGTGCAGCGGGCCGACTTCGACATCGAACTCGTCCCGACGCCGCAGGACGACTCACCTTCGCAACTCGTCTT
The DNA here is from genome assembly GCA_043719425.1 of Acidimicrobiia bacterium. Classification (GTDB taxonomy): domain Bacteria; phylum Actinomycetota; class Acidimicrobiia; order Acidimicrobiales; family JANYDT01; genus JANLQX01. The sequence goes on from JAYSTV010000519.1 coordinate 1,708, forward strand.
CGCTCACGGCGTCCGCCAACAGGCCCATCTCCTGGTTCCGCTGTCGCGCCCGGGGTCGTTCAGTGGTGTGTTTTCGCTCATGCGGATCGAGCGAAGAGCGTTTACCGATCGCGACGTCGCTCTCGTCCAGACCTTCGCCGACCAAGCTTTGATCGCCATCGAGAACTCACGCCTGTTCAACGAACTGCAGGACAGCAATCGCGAGGTCAACGCCGCCCTCGAACAACAGACCGCCGTCGCCTCCGTGCTCCAGACAATCAGTAAGTCCGCATTCGATCTTGGATCTGTGCTCAACGAGCTGACCGCACAGGCCAATCGTCTCGTCGGAGCGAGCGCCGCCGCAATCGTGCTGTCGAGCACGCAGGAGGCATACTGCTACCCCCCGCAGTATCGATTGGAAGATGGCAAGGCCGATCCTTGGTTGGTCATTACCGACGAAGGATCGAACGAAGCGCTCTTTGCGCTGGGAAAGCCGTACGAGATCAGCATCGAGGACTTGGGGCAGGCCGTTGTAACCGGGCTACCGCAAGTCCCCCGGTGGTTCGAAGAGTTCGGCCCTCTACGGACGATCAATCTCTGCCTGTCTCAGGGTGGTCGTCCAGTCGGCGTTCTCGGGATCCTCCGCGCAGGACTCGAACCGTTCACTCCGTCGGAGAAGC
>JAYSTV010000520.1:0-2365 GCA_043719425.1 Acidimicrobiia bacterium
CGCGTGGGAACTCGCATGTGGTAGCTCCGCACGGATTCGGCCAGGACGGGCAGAAGTTTGTGCACCCCGAAACCAGAAAGCGCGCTTACCTTCAAGACCGGCGCGTAGGCGAGGAACTGGAGCTTGTCGGTCACGCTGGCCTGGGCCGCCAACTTCTGATCCTCGTTGAGCAGATCCCACTTGTTGAGCAACACGACGATCGGGCAACCGGAGGCATCGATGCGCTCCGCCAGTCGTTGATCCTGGTGGGTGATCCCCTCGCGGGCATCGATCACGAGTACGGCGGCGTCGGACTCGTCGATGGCCTGGAGCGCTCGGACCAGCGAGAAGTACTCGGTGCCTTCGTCGATCTTGCTCCGGCGTCGCATACCAGCGGTGTCAACGAAACAGATCTGCCCCTCGGGCGTTTCGATCACGGTGTCGACCGTGTCCCGGGTGGTGCCGGCCATGTCGTGAACGATCGAGCGATCATCACCGATCAGCCGGTTGAACAGCGTCGATTTCCCGACATTCGGTCGACCAGCGATCACCACCTTGGGCGTGGCGCCTCCGCCGACGCCGATCGTGTCGTACCTTGCCTCGTCCGACGATCGTTCGTGGTCGAACACCCCGTCGTCATCAACGACGGGCTCGCGGACCTGGCGCTTGGCATCAGGCAACTGGGCGAGCACGGCGTCGAGCACGTCACCGGAGCCGTTGCCGTGCAGTGCGCTCACGGGCCACGGATCACCGAGGCCGAGGCGGGTGAACTGCCAGATGTCGGGCATACGGGTCTCCCCGTCGACCTTGTTGACAATGAGAAACACGCTGCCCTTGGGGCGCGTCCGGCGGAGCAGATCGGCGACGCGCTCGTCTTCCTCGGTGAGACCGACAGCGACGTCGACCACCATCAGGCACACGTCGGCATCGGCGATGGCCTTCTCGGCGGCCATGCTCACCTTGTCATCGAGCTCCGAGCCGGACGCCGTCCAACCGCCGGTGTCGGCCACGATGAACGGCACGCCATTCCATTCGGCTTCCACGTCCTTGCGGTCGCGGGTAACGCCCGGCAGCTCCTCCACGATGGCTTCACGACGACCAACGAATCGGTTCAAGAGCGTCGACTTGCCCACATTCGGTCGGCCGCAGATGACCACGACCGGCAGACCCTGGGGGTTGGTCGGCGAGACCCGCGCCACGGCCGATGCCTTCGTCCGACGTTTCGCTTGCTCACTCATGACAGCCTCTCAACCAACACATAGGTACATACGTACACATACGATCCACGCTCACGACACCGCACTCAATTCAATGGCCGAACGACGGGCGCCAATCGCCAGTGCCTCACGCAAAGCGATGCCGTTCGTGGCCACGATCTCCACTGCACGAGGTAAATCCTCGGGCCGCGTGCCGTCGAGAAAGACACCCTTTGATATGCACACATCGGGTAGTAGGTAACGATGACCGACCGGCTCGGCGGCGAGTACGCGAGCGAGATCCGACCCAACCATGAGACCGGCCACCCCGGTGTTGCCGCCAAAGAACTCATTGACCACGGGCACGATCCGCACGTCGTCTCGACCGAGTTCGGTCAGTACCGGCGGCAACAGATCATGAAGGACGCGCGCTCCGTACTCCCCCGACAGAATCGCCACGGGAGCGTTTCGACGAGGTCCCAGCACCAGCGACGCCTGTGCCGGGGAGGCGCCACCGACGGTACGTGGTGCGCGGTAGCCCTCGGCGGGGGCTCCGTCGACCCAGGCAAAGAAGCCGCTCGCCACATCGGTGGGTGCGTCGACGAGACCGAGCAGTTCACGTTCGAGGGTCCGGGCCATCCCGATCCCGTTCTCGTGCTGGCAGAAGTCCTCGTAGCGATCAGCGGCGGGAAACCGACGATCGGCCATGAGGTAATACTCGTCGGCGGCGAACACCATGCGACGACCGATCGCCGCCAGGAAGGTGTCCTGCCAACGTTCCACCGTGTCGACCACCGCACGCGCTTCGTCGATAGTATGTACACGTAGCGATGGCTCTTTGTTGAACTTGGAGATTCCGAGTGGCACAGCGTGCAGCGAAGCCAACTGCGGATACTCATCGAGCACTCCACACAGCGTGTCTTCGAGCACGGCACCGTCGTTCACCCCGGGACAGACCACGAGCTGGCCGTGCACTTCGACCCCGTGATCCAACAGTGCCTTGAGCCACCGCATACTCGTGGCCCCGCGTTTGTTGCGCAACAACGACGAACGCACCGCAGGATCTGTGGCGTGAATGCTCACGTTCAACGGCGACAGCCCCTCGGTCACCACTCGTTCCAGGTCGGCCTCGGTGAACCGGGTCAACGTGGTGAAGTTGCCGTAGAGGAACGACAGACGAAAGTCGTCGT
>JAYSTV010000053.1:0-4372 GCA_043719425.1 Acidimicrobiia bacterium
TGTCGGGATCGAACCAATTGTCCAGGCGATTGCCGTCATGACGATCAGTCACCCGACCATAGACCGCCAGCTTGCCGATGCCCTGCACGAGTCGTGACACGCCACCCGCCAACCAGTGGATGGCGTCGATGTCGTGGGCACCCTTCTGCAGCAGGAGCGACGTGACATGGCGACGCTGAGCGTGCCAGTCCTTGAAGTAGAAGTCGCCACCGTGGCCGACGAAGTGGCGACACCACACGGCCTGCACCTCGCCGACGACACCGTCGTCGATGAGACCCTTCATGGTCTTGATCGCGTTGTAGTGGCGAAGGTTGTGGCCGACGTAGAGCCGCACGCCGTCTTTGGCAACGTCGGCCGCCGCGGCGAGAATCCGGTCGCAGCCCTCCGTCGTGATGGCGAGTGGCTTCTCGGCGAAGGTTGCCTTGCCGGCGTGGAGCGAGGCAATGACCAACTCCTCGTGGGTGTAGTCGGGCGTAGCGATGATGACGGCGTCAACGTCGGCCGCGGCGAACACATCGGCCGCCTTGTTCGTGGTCCACGGCTTGAGGTGGAGTTGGCGGCATCGGGAGTCGAGGAGCGCTTCGTCGAGGTCGCAGAGACCGACGACGACGCTCCCCTGTCCCGGTCGATGGGCCACGTCGAGCAGGTTGCCGCGCAGGCCAAGGCCGATCATGGCGATGCGCAGGTCAGGCGCTCCCGTCGATATGGACAAAGCGTTCCGGGCAGACTTGGCCATAGCCATGACTACCACGTCGGTTCCCATCGTCCTCCTCGCCGCCGGCCTTGGCTCTCGCTTCGGTGGCATCAAGCCGCTCGCCCCGGTCGGGCCGAACCACGAAGCGCTCCTGACCCTCTCGCTCGAGCAGGCGCGTTGCGCCGGGTTCGCGTCGGCCGTGATCGTCGTTGGTTCGCTCACACGCGCGGCAATCATCGGCGCGCTTACCAATCCACCTATTCCGGTTTCGTTCGCCGATCAAGTCGGTCGCGGTGACGGGACCGGCAAACCGTGGGGCACCGTCGATGCGCTGGCCAGTACCCGGCTCAACGGGCCGCTTGTCGTGGCCAACGGTGACGATCTCTACGGCGTGCCTGCGCTCGCCGACGCACTGGCCGCTACGCAGCGCGACGACATCGACGGCGCGGCTGTGATGTTTCCCGTGGGCCGCACACTCTCCGGGGTTGGAGGGGTATCGCGAGCTGAGCCGGTGATCGACGAAGGCGGGTTGTTACGCGCACTAAGCGAGCGTCGCGGCGTCGAACGACACGGTGACGTCATCACCGACGGCACCGGGCGCGTGCTTGAAGCCGACGCCGCCGTGTCGATGAACCTCTGGGCCCTGCGTGCGCCGGCGGTTGCCGCTCTCAGCGAGCTGGGTGCGGCGTTCCGAGACCGCCATGTAGACGATGCCGGCGCGGAGCTCGGCCTCCCCGATGCCGTCGGTCAGCTCGTGGCCGACAATCACCTGCGTATTGCCGTGACGGTGACCGAGTCGACCTGGCACGGTGTCACCTTCGCCGACGATGTGGCCAAGGTCCGAGCCGAACTCATCGATGGCGGCTGGTAACGCCTTGGCGGGTGATCCTCGTCTGGCCGATGTGCTGCGCGCTTTTCAGATCGACGGTTCGCGGCAAAGCGCCATGCCGCTTGGCGGCGGCCACATTCACCTCACCTGGTCGATCACCACCGCCGAGCTCCAGAGCTACGTCGCTCAAGAACTGAACAGCTCCGTCTTTCGCAACCTCGATGCCTGCGCGGACAATGTGCGTCGGATCGACGACCACTTCGCGTCGAGTGACCTCGGCGTTGTTGTCCCGGCCCACCTCCGCACCGAGACGGGTTCGGTTCACGCCACGCTCGATGACGGTTCAACGTGGCGCCTCACGAAACGCATAGACAACGTGGTCGCCCCACAGCAGATGGAGTCTCCAGACGATGCCTTTGCGGCCGCCGCTGCGTTCGGGTCCTACGTGACCGCGCTGGCCACCTTGCCCGGCCCCCCACTGCGAGCCACGATCCCGCGGTTCCACGACTTCGCCTGGCGGGTGGAGCAACTCCGCCAAGCGCTCCGCGCCGACGTATCGGGGCGGGCATCGTCGGTTCGCCTCGAACTAGCCGAGGCCGAGGACCTTGCCGCCACAATCGGTCCGGTCGCCACACTCGTGGCCGCCGACAACAACTGCGCCGTCCACAACGATGCCAAGGTCACCAACCTCCTGTGCTCAACCCAGACTGGGCGACCGGTAGCCGTCGTCGACCTCGACACGACGATGCCCGGATCCCCGCTCATGGACCTCGGCGAACTCGTCCGCTCGGGCGCATCGGAACGACCCGAAGATGCGAGGGACCTGGGTCAGATTGAAGTCCGCTGGCCAATCGTCCGCGCGCTCACGGATGGATTTGCGTCCAGGGCCAACCTGACCGAACAGCAACGCGCGCATATCAATGATGCCGGACCGATCCTCGCCATCGAAAACGGCCTCCGGTTCCTCGCCGACCACCTCAACGGCGACATCTACTTCCACGCCACCCGCGAGAACCAAAACCTCGATCGCGCCCGAGTTCAGTTCCGCCTCGCCCACCAACTTCTGAAGGGGACCAGTTGACGCGTCGTTCGCATTCAGCCACCAGTGGCAGTGCCATCGGGATGGCGTGTCGGCATGTCACCCGTGAACGTCAAACGTCCCTGACGACCAGTTGCGCCGGCTCAGGACGTGCTCCGGCGTGTCGAGCCGTGCGCTTGTGGGCGGTCCCGTTCGGTGCATTTCGGCAGGTCAGGAAGGACTCAAACGTCCGGACAGTAGTCATAGTTGTGGGCGCTCATATGCGCAATCACCGTTGTTGGGCTCCCGTTTGCCCGTCAATGCGTGAAGCTGGCGAACTTCTCACTTTGGCCGTTCGGGCGCACGGTCGTGAAGGACCCGACGGCTAGCAAGCTTGGCGGCCTCGGAGCGATCGTCTGGTTCATCCCCGGAGTATTTATGGCGATTTCCTATGTCTTGTCCGGCGCACTGCTCTGCTTCACAGTCATCGGGATTCCTTTCGGAATCCAATCGATCAAGCTGGCGGGACTTGCTCTTCAGCCGTTCGGCAAGAAGGTCATTCGCACCAAGGACCGCTCTGACTTCTACGCCGGAGCAACCAGGTCCTAGCGATCACAATCCATCCACCATTTCGGCAACGTCCGACTCGATGCTCCGGCTCTAGCAGTTACTTGGTTGCTCTGTAGAGTGTCGCCGCTGAGCGCAAAGTTCGTGGAGACGAACGGGATCGAACCGTCGACCTCCTGCTTGCAAAGCAGGCGCTCTACCAATTGAGCTACGTCCCCGAAAGACCTTCGTAGCGTACTCGGCGGGTTCAGCGACCACCGACGGCGGCACCGTCGAAACGGGCACATCGCACGCCAAGCTTGGCCAGCGACGCCAACACGGCGGTTGGATCGCTGATCTGCGACGCCAGCCCGCCGACGGCAGGTCCGACACACCGGCCGGCCAAGAGTTCATCGACCATCACGGCCACGACGGCGGCCGACGCCACCGACGGACGAGCGGCGCAACCCAACACCACAGAATCGACGTGACCGTTTCGACGACCACGGACCTCCACCCGCACCGCCCCTTCGCCCGCCTCCGCATGGGGACGGCGCATCATCGGCAGACGGGCCGTGGCCCGGTCACGGCGCGTAGCCCCGACGCGCGAGGTAATCCAGCGGGCCTGGGCGAAGACCGGTTGCAGCAGGATCGGATCGGCCAGCGCCGCCCGGTAGCAATCGACGCCGCCGATGGGATCAGGAAACCAGCACAGCTCACGACCCGAACCGCCGGGGAACGCCTCCCACCGGCCATCGCGCCAGTCGAGGCCGTCTTCGCTCAGCGCCGCATGATGCTGACGCGCACACGCCGGGCCGGCCGTACCCGTCTTGGCCACATGCAGCTCGTCGACGTCGTCGAACTCGGCGGCACCATGACGGGCCAGCACACACGTGAGTCCGGGGGCGAAGCCAGCGCCGAGCACGACCCGCCGGTGCGCGGCGTTGGCCGACACCCCAAGGGCCACCAGCGACTCGACGTCGCTCGCCGAATCGCTCAACGAAATTACGTGGGCACCACCGGCGAGCGCCCGGGTGGCCCCCTCGACATGGCCAGGCGGGGTGGCGAGAACAACTACGTCGGCCCGGCCGCCACCTCCGTTTCGCTCGGCTCGTCCTGAGTCCACGATGACCTGGTGACCAGCGGCAGATTGCCGCAGGAATTCGGCCACGCGACGGCCGACGGCTCCGTGGCCGACAACCAGCACCGTGGTCACCGGCGCGCCAGTTCAGCGCAGGTCGGGACCGGAAAGCTCACGCCAGCCGCCTTGCTGGGGAGGGATGCC
>JAYSTV010000521.1:0-5700 GCA_043719425.1 Acidimicrobiia bacterium
GATCACGGCAAACAGCCACACCACCTTCGGCCACAGAAACACCGCTTCGCCGCCAAGCGAAGACTGGGGCAAGAACACCAAGGGCAGTCCCGCCAAGGAAAGAACAAGGAGCCCACCTCGCCCCGAGGGAACCGAACCAGCGCGGGGTGACATGACCCCGTGACGCCTGAACTTGTCGGGTGCCACGAAAGGACTATCGGCCAAGAAGGCAAAACGCTGAAGCCTCGTTCAGCCCCAGTTCCGAGGCGTGTCGGAAAAGTCGCCATCGGCCAGCCCAACGAGGAACGGGTTTGTCCGGCGTTCGCGACCGATCGTCGTCGTCGGCCCGTGGCCGGGGAGCACCGACACATCGTCGTTGAGAGGAAGAATCTTGTCGGCCATGGACGTCATGAGTGCCTCGAACGAACCGCCGGCCAGGTCGGTGCGCCCGATTGATCCGGCAAAGAGATGGTCGCCGCTGAACAGCATCGGGGGCGCGCCGTCCATGTCGAGTCGTAGGCACACGCTGCCCATGGTGTGGCCTGGCGTGTGCAGGCATGTGAACGTCATGCCGGCACCTTTCACCAGCTGACCGTCGTCGAGCTCCTCGATCAACTCGGGCGGGCTCACGTCGAGCTCGCCCAGCATGCGTCCGAACGAGCCGCTCGTGCCGCGGGGGTCGAGAAGCATGTGTCGATCGTGGCGGTGGATATGCACCGGAATCGGATGGCTGTGCGCCTTGACGACTTCTTTCACGCCACCGATGTGATCGATATGACCGTGGGTGGAGAGCAGCGCGACGAGCTTGAGGCCGTGGTGGTGGATACGTTCGAGTAGCGCTTGCGGCTCCGGGGGTGCGTCGACAAGAACGCATTCGCCGCCCGGCCCGTTCGGGGCGATGAGGTAAGCGTTGGTTTCCGCGACCCATAACGGGATCTGCTCAATGAGGACCGACACCGGATGGCTTTACGCGAGTGTGGCAGCGAAGAACGCAAGGGTGCGTTCCTGGGCGAGGTCCGACGACGGCTGGTCGTAATCGGCCCGGTGGTCGCAGTGGAAGCCGTGGTTGGCGTCGTAGCGATAGACCGTCACGTCGGGCCAGGCGGCGGCCACACTGTCCACGACCTCTGCCGGAATCCACACGTCGCGCATGCCGAAATGGCAGATCGTCGGGACTTTGGGAACGGCACCGCTCTTGACGAGGTCGCCGACGCCGCCTCCGTAGTACGCCACGGCTGCGTCAACGTCGAGGTATGACGCCGCCGTGGCCGATACGGTGCCACCGAAGCAGTAGCCGACGATGCCAACTTTCGTCATGCCCCGAGCGCGGAGCTCGGCGATCGCCGCGTTCACGTCGGCGGTGATGCCAGCCGGAGTGAGCGCCATGGCGTAGTCGCGGCCCTCGCCGATCGTCTCTGCGGTGTACCCGATACTCACACCACGCTTCACCCGGTCGAACATGTGGGGCGCGATCGCGAGGTACCCGGCGGCGGCGAAACGGTCGGTGTCTTCTTGGATGTGGGGGTTCACACCGAAGATCTCCTGGATCACGACAATTCCAGCCGTGGTCGCGTCGCCGGCCGGTTCGCAAACGTAGGCCGCCAGTTCGTGTCCGTCGGCGGCTGTGAGGGTGATCGTGGTCATCTGCTCACTGTAGGGAAGGTGAGCGACAAGGTCGAACCTCAGGGCCGACGGAGCGCCTCGGCGATCGCCGCTACACGCGGGTCGTCGAGGATGGCCTCGAGCGGCATGGGGAGCGCGATCCGCCAGTTGGGCCACTCATCGATGGTGCCCGGCATGTTCGGTCGCTCCTCCACGCCGAGGGCATCGTCGAGCGTGGCGTTGAGCACTGCGCATGGTGCCGTGGCCAGATCTCGGTAGATCCCGAGCACCACCTGGTCAACGGTCACGTTCGGGTCATCAGGATCGACCCCTGCTCGTGCTGCGACCGACTCTCGCACGGCGGAAAACCCGTCGATGTTTGGCGCCAGGTCGAGGTCGATTTGGGCCTTGGAGTCGGACCCGGTCCAGAGTCCGGGGACGGTCGGAAGGTCATGAGTGGTCACCGCGGCGAGCACGTCGGCACGCAGTTCGTCCGCCGGTCCGGTCTCGAACTGGAGGAGTTGATAGCCGTAGATTCGTGCCTTCGAAAGTTCTTCGCGTACATACGTTTCGACCGTGCCCAGGTCCTCACCCACGACGTAGGCACTGGCCCTGGATGACTCCAGAGCAACGATGCCCAGGAGGTCGCGGAATGGTAGGTACACATAGCATCCCTCGCGGGGTGTGGCTCCGTCAGGAATCCAGTAGAGCCGGAACAGCCCCATCACGTGATCCATGCGCAACGCTCCGGCGCCGGTGACCGCAGCCCGAACGGTTTCGATAAACGGTACGTAGCCGACGTCGCGAAGCTTCCACGGATTGAACGGCGGCAGTCCCCAGTTCTGGCCCAGCTGATTGAATGTGTCGGGGGGAGCGCCGACGGACATATCAAGGCAAAAGGCTTCAGGCGTGACCCACGCATCGGCCCCGGCCCGGTCACAGCCAATAGCCAGGTCGGTCATCACGTCGAAGCGATCGGTGCCGACCTGGCCGGCGGCCGCGAGTTGGCGGTCGCACAACCACTGCACCCAAAGATGGAACTGCACCCGCGGATTGTTTGCCGCGAACGACGCCACATCCGATGATTTCGAATTTCGCAACGCGCTCGGCCAGGTTCGCCAATCGCCGCCATGCATTTCGACGAGGGCAAAAAACGTGGCAATCGGATGCAGTGCCGAAGAGCGCGCAACCACGAACGTGTCGAACGCGTGGTGCAGATCGGCACCCGCGTCGCTGAAGTTCTCCCACAGTGCCGTGAGCGCTTCAATTTTGGCCGCGTAGACCTTGTCGCGGTCGATTCTTCGGTCGTTGTTGAGCGACTTTGCAAGAGCAGCCGTGGCTCGAAGCGACGGGTCCGCCCGCTCCCATCCCGGTACTTCCTCGATGCAGATATGCAGCGGGCTTTTGGCGACGCGACTGGTCGGAAAGTACGGACTCGGTTGCGGTGAGGCGACGGGCGCCGGCGCGTGCAACGGGTTGACAAGAACCATCGATGAACCGTGCTGGGCACTCCACTCGTTGAGTCGACGGAGGTCGCGGAAATCGCCGATCCCCCAGCTATCGGTGGACCGCATGGCGTAGAGCTGTACGGCCCAGCCCCACGCCTTGAGAGTCGGATCAACATGGCACTGGCCGGGGGTGACGATGAGCGAGGTCTCAGTGCCCGTCGACTGGTCGACAGTCCGGTGGTACCCGGGGGTGAGCTCCGACCAGGCTACGGAACCACCGGCGTCGATGCGAGTGGTCGAGCCGTCTTCGCGGGTGAGGACAACGGGCCGCGAAGCGACGAACGACTGATCGGGCGTCAGGACGCTGACCACCGCTGACTCGCCCGGACCACTACTACCGTCATCGGGTGCGCCCATCGCTCGGTGTATAGCCGCCCGGACTTGTGGGTCGGCGGCGTGGTGGCCGCCGTCGGCATCGTTGTAACCAAAGGAAACACCCCAGGAGTCGGCTTGCACCCCGACGACGGTAGCGAACCATCCACTCGGTCGGAGACGGTTCGACGAGACTGGTGTCATGCTCCGCCTCACCGCCGGTCCGTGCTCGGCCCTGCTCGATCTCGACGCGGGAGGACGGTTCGCCAGCCTCAACGTGCATGGTCTGGAACTCTTGGAGCAGCGCGACTCTGGCAATCACCCCTTCGGCTGGGGTTCATACGTGATGGTTCCCTTCGCTGGCCGAGTGCGCAACGGGCGCTACGCGTTTGATGGTGTCGAGTACGAGATGCCAACCAACATGGGCGAGCACGCCATTCACGGCACGTCGTTCGACCGTTCGTGGGATTTGCTGGCCAGCGCGCCGAGTTGGGCCTTGCTCGGCACCCGGATCGGCGGTGGTCTCACTCCACCGTGGCCGTTCTCGGCAACGGTCACGCACTTGATCAGCCTCTCCACGTCTGGACTCACGCAGGTGCTTGGGGTAACGCCCACGGAAGCGGCCATGCCCGTGACGTTTGGATGGCACCCATGGTTTCGTCGGCGGCTGGAACGCGGCGGTCCGCTGGAGCTGCTCGTAGAGCTCGACAACGCCTCGCGGCTGGCCCGAGATCCGGTCGACGGTGTGGCCACGTTGCGTCGAGCCGAACCCGGACCGCGACCATGGGACGACTGTTTCATCGACACCGGGGCCATTCGCCTTCGCTGGCCCGGCGCTATCGACATCGAGGTGTTCCACGACGCGCCCTTCGTCGTGATGTACGACCCGCCACATGCGATATGCGTTGAGCCGCAGACAGGCCCGCCCGACGCGTTCAACCTTGAGCCCGCCGAGTGTCGACTCGAAGCGGGTGACCTGGCTGAACTCACCGTTAGTTGGCGGTGGCAGATGGCGTCTCGTCCCTGACGGTCGTCGGCCACGAGTCGGTACGCTGAGCTCAGTGTCCTGGCTCATCGAACGTCGTCTGCGTCGTCTCACCGACAATGTCCGTCGAGCACGCGAAGAGCTTGCTGTCCTCGACGCGCAGCTCGAACACTTCGACGACGAGGCCGACTACGCACGCACGAAGGCCATCGTGTCTGATGATCCGTTTGCCAGTCAGGAGAGCTTCCATGCCACACGAAGTGCGCAGACCCTCGCCAAGGCGAGAGCGGACTTGGCCGACCGTCTCGTTCGTATGCATGCGGAGCAGAATGATCTGCTCGATCGATTGAGTGCGAAGTGAGTCAGCGTCCGCTTCGGATCGTCGTGGCCGAAGATGAGGCGATCATCCGTCTTGACCTCGTTGAGATGTTGCGAGAAGAGGGCTACGACGTGGTCGGGGAGGCCTCCCGGGGCGACGAAGCCATCAACGTTGTTCGAGCGACCAAGCCGGACTTGGCGCTCTTCGATGTGAAGATGCCCGGCCTCGACGGCATATCGGCCGCTCGCGTACTCGCCGAAGCAGGGGAGTGCGGGGTCGTGATCCTCACCGCATTCTCGCAGCGCGAGATGATTGCCGAGGCGACCGAGGCGGGGGTGCTGGGGTACTTGCTGAAACCGTTCCAGAAGAGTGAGCTGGTGGCCGCCATCGAGGTCTGTGCCCAACGTCAACGAGAGCGAGTGGCTTTGGCGGCTGAGATCAAATCGCTCGAAGGCCGTCTCGAATCGCGGGTCTTGATCGACCGGGCTAAGGCGTGTCTTATGGCCGACGGCATGAGCGAGGTTGAAGCATTCGCGGCAATTCAACGTCGAGCGATGGACGGTCGCACGTCGATGGGTGCAGTGGCCCGGGAGATGCTGACGTAGCGACCTCCTAGGCTCTGCGCCAATGGGCCGAAAGATCATGCTGCTCGACGGAAACTCGCTCACCTACCGAGCGTTCTTTGCTCTGCCCGCCGACATGGCCACCGCTTCAGGTCAAGTCACCAACGCCGTGTTCGGGTTCACGTCAATGCTCCAGTACATGCTCAACGAGCACCGCCCCGACGCGGTCGTGGCCACCTTCGACCGGCCTGAACCGACGTTTCGTCACGAGTCCATTCCGGACTACAAAGCCGGTCGGGCCGAAACGCCGGACATCCTTCGTCAACAAATGGGGCTCGTTCGCCAAGTCGTCAACGTGCTCAACGTGCCCACCATCGAAGTCTCCGGTTTTGAAGCCGACGACGTGCTGGCCACGCTCGCCACCCAAGGGTG
>JAYSTV010000522.1:0-5699 GCA_043719425.1 Acidimicrobiia bacterium
CCGACTCGCACCGCATCGGCACGACCCGCGGCGTCGGCTACCGACTCACCTAGTTCAACACCCCCTCAGCCGGGCTAGACGAAGCCGCCGGGGCGGTCGCCGGGCTCGGTGGTCGTGGTGTCCGTCACGCTGTCCAGAGGCGAAACGGGGGCCAGCAGACTGAGGTAGTCGTCGCGGGACAACGCGCCGCTCGACGGCTCACCGTCGGCCTTGGGAACGGACAGGGGCCGTCCGCCGAGCCGAAAGTTCACGAGCCCAACGCCTGGCAGGTTTGTGACCGTGTAGACGATCTGGGCGATGGCAAGCGTCTGCTCGGCGCCGGGAAGCGTCAGAAAGCTCGACGCCAAGGTGATGGTCGCCGTCCCCGACTGCACCGTGGCCGCGGCGATCATGTCCGAGGCGGGGATAGCGCTGCGAAGTCCCTCGGCGGTGTCGGAGAACAGCGGCCCGGACCTGAGTGCTTCGATGGCTGTCTCCAGCGTGGCTTCCACGTCGAGACGCCGGATCGGTCGAATCGTCGAACCTCCGATCCAGTAGACGTCGAGGGGAAAGGCAATGGGAGTGGTCGTCGGTGGGGGAGTTGTCGTCTTGACCGGGGGCGCAATGGTAGTGACGGGCGTGGTGGTTGTGGTGGTCGTCGACGTGGTCGTAGTGGTCGGCTCGGGCAGCGGTCGAAAGGCAATCTCGCTCGGCGCCAGCGGTCGATCCTTGGAGTCACCAGGCACGCCGCAACTCGTCGCGACCATCAACGCTGCCGTAGCCGCAAGGCCCGGCAAGTAGGGGTGTCTCATGATGCGTCCGCCTCGGGAAGTTCGAACGTGAAGCGGGCGCCACCGTCGGGGCTGTCGCTCACGCACACCGTGCCGCGCATGAGGCGAACATGCTCCTGCACCAGTGCCAGGCCGAGGCCTGCGCCGGCGAGATGGCGGCCCTGCGCCCCGCGCGCGAAACGGTCGAAGATGCGCGACCGCTCGCTCGGCGCCACCCCTGGTCCGGCGTCATCGATGTGAATCCGCACTCGACGCGCCGAGCTGTCGCGAATGACCCTCACGCACGTTGCCCCGCCGGCATGGCGGTTGGCGTTGCCGATGAGGTTGTCGACGATTCGTTCGAAGCGCCGGGCGTCGACGCTGACCCGCGCCTCGGTGGCGCCGGTAGCGACCTCAACCGGAACGTTGGCGGCTCCGACGTGAAGCAGGGTCGCCTTGAGCAACGGCACGACAGACAGTGACGTGAGATCGACGGTGGCTGCGCCCGCTTCGATCGTGGCCATCTCCAGGAGATCGAGCACCATCCGTTCGAAGCGGCTGACCTGTTGATCGAGAAGATCCACCCCAAGTTGGGCGCGCTCGGGAAGTTGGACACCACGTCCGCGTACGAGATCCATGGCGCCTCGAAGTGACGTGAGTGGCGAACGTAACTCGTGACTGACGTGCGAGGCGAATCGACGTTCGCGTTGGATTCTTTCTTCCAGGGAATCCGTCATCGCGTTGAACGTGGCGACCAACCGGGTCAGATCGGGATCGTCGAGTCCACTGAGACGCGCGTCGAGGTCGCCGGCGGCGATTCGTTCCGCGGTGTCGGCGATGCGCGAAAGCGGTCGCAACACTCGGCGTGATGCGTAGAGGCCGAGCACCGCGCCGATGACGGTGGCGCCCGCGGCGCCAGCGGCCAATGTGGTGGCCAAGGTCGTAAGCGTACGTTGGAGTTCAGTGAGGGGGGTCGTGGCGACGAACACCGTTGGCGTCCGGGCCCCCACGGTGATGGGCACGGCGACCGCCAACTGGGGCTGACCGCGCAGCATGAAACGTTGCCTTGTGGCGACGCCCGAGAATGCCGCGCGTCGAAGTTCTGATGGCAAATCGTCGGGGGCAATGTTGGCCGAAGTGACAAACCATGTGTTGTTGCGGAAAAGCATCGGGGTGGAACCCGATCCGTTGATTACCGACGAAAGCAGCCGTGAACCGCTATCGGGCGATGCTCGAAGGGCATTGGCAAGTAAGCGCGCGTTGAATCCGGCCTGGGTAACGGCTTCGCCCTCGCGCTGCTTGAGTAGGTAGATCCGTGAGCGGTTGTAGGTGAATCCGGCCAACACGCTCGACAGCACGAGCGCCAGCAATCCGAACGCGATGCTCGAACGAGCTCGAAGTCCCAGGTTGACGTGTCTCCGCCGGATCACGGGACCAGCTTGTACCCCATACCGCGAACCGTGACGAGGTAGCGCGGTTCGGATGGGTCGTCTTCAAACTTGACTCGCAGCCGGTACATCTGGCTGTCAATGAGGCGCATATCGCCGAGGTAGTCGTAGCCCCATACCCGGTCCAACAGATCTTCACGGCTCACGATCTGATCGGGGTGCAAAGCCAGTTCGCACAGGATCTTGAACTCCGTTCGAGTGAGGGGCAGCGGCTCCCCCTTCCACGTGGCATCTCCCGATCCCGGACGAATGACCAGAGGTCCGACGCGCAGCACCGGAGCCTGCCCGTCACGCTCCTCGGCGACGGAGAGCACGGTGTTGCGACGGACCATCGCCCGGAGCCGAGCGGCGAGTTCTTTCGCCGCCACGGGCTTGATGAGGTAGTCGTCGGCGCCAGCCTCCAACCCGGCGACGACGTCATGGGTATCACTTTGCGCAGTGAGAATGACGATGGGGATTTTACTCTGCGCGCGTATCGCTCGAACCACGTCGAAGCCGTGGATGCCCGGGAGCAGCAGGTCGACGATGGCCACGTCGATCGGCGTTGACAAAGCGAGCGTGACACCCTCTTCGCCCGTTGCCGCCTCAATCACTTCAAA
Organism: Acidimicrobiia bacterium; assembly: GCA_043719425.1. Lineage (GTDB taxonomy): Bacteria > Actinomycetota > Acidimicrobiia > Acidimicrobiales > JANYDT01 > JANLQX01. The sequence goes on from JAYSTV010000522.1 coordinate 2,797, forward strand.
ACCGTCATCTTCGAGATTGAGGCGCAGCGTGAGACGGATCTGATCATCGTCTTCCACGAACAGCACCGACGGACCCATCCCCGCATCTTGGCCCATCAGGGTGACGTTCGGCGTCGTGGGCACGGAGCGTCACTGTTTTGTCAGCAAACCGCGAGGTGCTCGCCACCCCTCCGCGAGGATCTGTTCCGTAACGTAGAGCGCACTCAACAGCGTCGAACGGGAACCCTCGGACCGTTCGACGAGGGATGGGATGGGTTCAAGCAGTCAGTTCGTGCAGCGCACCTTGCCCCTGGGATTGCGCCGCACGAACGGCAGTCTGAGCTGTGGGAAGAGGTGTGGTCCGCGGTTGGTCACCGCGGCCACGCCTCTGCGAACCCCTCAGACCACGGCGCAGGCGTTTCGCAATCTCAGCCCTGGCCGGGGGAGATGAGGCCGGTTTCATAGGCGGCGACCACGAGTTGGGCACGGTCCCTCGCGGCGAACTTCGTGAGCAGGTGACTCACGTGCGTCTTGGCTGTGGCGTGGCTCATGAACAACTCGTCGGCGAGTTCCGCGTTGGAGAGCCCTTTGGCCACACCGGTGAGCACCTCTCGCTCTCGGGCCGTGAGCTGGGCGAGTCGAGAGTCATTCACGGCGGCGACGGGGCGACGCACGAAGTCCTCAATCAGGCGCCTGGTGATACTCGGGGCGAGGAGGGCGTCGCCGGCCGCCACCACACGTACGGCGGCGAGGAGTTCGGCTGGCAGCGTGTCTTTGAGCAAGAAGCCGGACGCTCCAGCCCGAAGGGCTTCGTGCACATAGGCATCGAGGTCGAAAGTTGTAAGCACGAGAATGCGCACCGCTTGCAACGCAGGATCAGCGGTGATTCTTCTGGTCGCTTCGAGCCCATCCATCTCGGGCATACGAATGTCCATCAACATCACGTCGGGCCGTTCCGCTTTTGCCACTTTCACCGCCTCGTAGCCGTTGGCCGCCTCGCCCACAACGTCGATGCCCTCCTCTGAGCGCAGGAGGGCAAGGAATCCGCTCCGCACCAGCGCCTGGTCATCGGCGACGACCACCCGGATCGAGACCGTCATCGTATAGCACCGATCGAGAGGGCATCGGCATCAACCGTCGAGGCCGTCGAACCGGTCGGACTGGTCGAGGCCGTCGGCGTGATCGGCGCGTAGGCCAGCGTTTGATCTTGCGCCCGGATCCGTTTGAGGAGCCAACGCAAATCGTTCAACGCGTCGCGGCTCGTGGCGGAGATGGACTCCAACGCGAGCCGAGCCGCGCCAGGATCGAGATCGATGTTCGGTGCACTTGCCTGCTGCTCGATGGTCGCGATCGAATGCGCGGTGATCGCGCTGAGCTCGTCGGCCATGCGAAGACGCTCAGTCGTAACGATGAGTCGGGCCCGAAGGGACTGGGCCTCGGCCGTGCGTTCGCGTTCGGCCAGATCGGTGACTCGGTGTTCGCGGTCAGTACGCACGACAAAGCCGGCGACTGCTGTCGCTGAAAGCAGGATGCTGATCCACACTGCACCGGACGCGGTGATTTCTGGGTTGTCCACCGACGCAATGATCGCCACCTCGGCGTAGGTGGCGAGAACAATCGCGGCGAGCACCCGGGTGCGCGCGTTGCTCGTGGCGGTGTAGATCCCGATGCAGAGCACGAAGATGAGAAATCCGATCCGTTGCCCGCCGAGAGTCAAGGCCAAGCACAGCGTCCACACGACCACGAACGACGAGGTCGGGTGACGACGGCGAAACGCGATGGTCAGACAGCTCGCGATTTTGAGGAACCAGGACCAGAGCGGCGCCGGTGGGCCGGTCCTGATGATTTGCGCAGCAACGGCTCCAGCCAGGACGAGCGCGAACGCGCTGTCCCACGTTCTGGGGTCACGGGCCCGGCGAAGAACGGGCTCGTCAGGCGTTGTCCTCACGCTCGTGGCTGGGGCGGTGACCTCATTGGGCAGAACGGAGTGGCCGTCGAATCGCAACGTTGCGTCGACCCGGAATCCACCGCCCGGCCGCGGACCGGAGCGAACGGTCCCTCCGTACATACGAGCTCGCTCGCCCATCCCAATGAGCCCGTGCCCTCCGATGGTCCGTTCGGGATGCACGGTCGGGAACGCGCCGTGACCGTTGTCGTCGATCCGTAGCGCAACGTGTTCTTCGTCGAAGCGGATCGTGACGGTCGCTTCCGCATGACCGGCGTGGCGCACGATGTTGGTCAACGCCTCCTGCACGATGCGATACGCGGCCAGCGACACGCCATCGGATAGCGACGTGAGGTCGCCTTCGACGGTGAGCGTGACGGGCACGCCCGCTGTGCCCATCTGCTCGACGAGTTCTTTCACGTGGTCGAGCGTTGGCGCCGCGGTGTTGGGAGACGACGTTCCGTTCCGTAGCGTCTCGATGAGACGTATGAGCTCGCCCGCGGTGCCACGCGTGGTTGTTCGAATGGCATCGAGGGCCCGTGCCGCCGCGGCCGGTTCCCGGTCGACCAGATGGACGCCGATACCAGCCTGGACGGCGATGACACTCAAGGAATGGGCGACCACATCGTGAAGTTCCTGTGCCATTTGCAACCGGTCGTCAGCCATCTGCAGTTCGGCTGTCTCGCCAGCAACGGTCGCTCGGGCGATGGCCGACTCGACGAGGCGATCCTGTCGGGCGCGACTGAGATGAAGGACTCGGCCGACGACGAACGCCGAGATGACGAACACCGGTCCAATGAGCGGCGCCGTCGGAACCATGTTCGTTCCCGCCAAGAAGAGCACGACCTGGACGGCCGCGAACACTGCGAGACCTCGCCATGCCGTGGCCAACGGAAGGTAGCCAGCGACGCTGTAGAGGACGATGAGCAAAGCGAAGACGGCGACGATGTCGCGATGGCGGCCGAGCTCGAGTGGGAGC
>JAYSTV010000523.1:0-2360 GCA_043719425.1 Acidimicrobiia bacterium
CGGCGATCGTGAGGACGACGCATCCCACGAGACCGCTCGACAGCACCCGCTGCAGTCGAGTCGTGGGCCCACCAAAAGCGCGAACAACCAGGCGTCGACGAGCGTTCATCGACCGTCACACCCCAAGATCACCAGCGCACAGGCAGCACCCACAACACCCTCGTCGGCATGTTCGCTGGCACACTCAAGGAAAATCGATCCAAGAAGTCTCGCCGCACGGACTCATCGTGCGACACCCACGGGAGGTGCTGCTGCCTCGCCGACCGCGTGCCGGCTGTCCAGAGGCGCTCCCCCGACTACCCGGCTTGAGGCAGGAGCGCGTCGTAACGGGCGTCGATGATCTCGTATTCGTCGGGCGCCAGTCCCCATGCCTCACGGATATCGACGACCGGAGCCTCGAACGAAGTGGCCCGGTAGGATTCGATCACGGCCCGGCGTTCGTCGACCGCCGCAACGAAATGCGAACGATACTTTCGCCAGTACTTCCGAGTCGCCGAATCATCGACGAAGATCGAGTGCGCGCACAGACTTTCGAGCTCGCGCTTCACGGCACGACGCTCCTTGCCGGAACCGAGCGGGATTCGCAGTCGTGCGCCAGATCGTTCGTACACATACATTCCCCGCGAGGTGAGGCCGTGGAGAAGCACGAACGGAAACGCGAGCACACTGAGGAACCGTGGATCCGGTTGGACCGATTCGCGAACCCACATCACGTCGGCCCGAGGGATAACCACGAAACCTCGGCGATTGCGGAAGGCAATGAAGCCGTCGGGCGCATGAAGTCTCCCGGCCACGGCGTGATCACGGGCGATCGCCTCGTCGAAAGACTCCCTCACACGAGCCGGGTCGCCGTAGCGTCGCAGTAGGCGACCGGCGGGACTGTGCAACGGGCGTTGCGCGTAGCCCACCGAACGAACCAGGAGATACGACGCCATGAGCGCGGCTGCTGCCGCCGCGCCCACGGCCAGTTGCAGTTGCAGACGGGTCGGGCCGCTGACGTCGAGCACAAGGGCGGGAGCACCGTTCGCCGCCGCATCGGCTCCGACGGGCAATCGCAACCGCTCGACCTCGGTCAGCGGACGCAGACGACCCCAGATCGCCTCCCCGGCCGTGGGCACCAAGGGGGTCGGCAGGGCCACGAGGGCTTGCGACGATGCCACCACCGTGAGCGAATCTGGCGGCGACGCCGGCGTCTTCGGCACGACCACGTCGACGACGAGGCGGACCGGTCCGGGTCGGCTCGTCGTGAGGTCAGCGCCCGTGGCGACCGGCGCGTTGCGCAGTGCGGCATCAATCGACGGCCACTGACGCTGAGCACCAACACCGAGCGCAGCAAGGATCAGGACGGAACCGAGCATGGGCACGCGGGCCCCGAGTCGAACCGCTCCGTCAAAGGACAACTGTGTCTTCTTGGGCCCCATGAAGGTAACTATCGGCACGTCCCGAAAAAAGGTTGAGCGCGCCTTGCGCAACGTGGTTGTTCGAACTCAGCCGGGCAGCTGCTGACCCATCCCACAGGCTTTGGTCTGGCCGCCCTCGGGCAGCGTGAACACGTATTCGTTGCGGGGGTCGGCGAGATTCACGAACACCGGATTGTTGGCCACGACCGGAATCGGCCGAGCCGTGGCTGATCGACCGTCGCGCCGCACGGTGATCACGAGCGTCCCATCGATCAACGGCACCACTTTGATCGACGCCGGTTTGCGAGGCAGCAGCGACACCTGCGGCTGAGCGCCCTGCGGGAAGAACCCGATGCAGCCACTCTCGACCGGCATCGCGGTCATTCGTCCAAGCGACGCAATGGTGATGCTCCGGCCGTCGAGCGGCACCCGCGGCTGCGGGGTCACGTCGACCGAACTTTGCGCCAGGACCGTGGTCATTGACTGCGGGTCCGGGGTGCCCGACGGAGCCTTGCCCTGCACCAAGAGGGAACGAATCCCGTCGATCGTGAGGTCGACGCTCTGCGGGTCGGGGATCGCGTCGGGAGCGGCGAAGTTCGAGCGGGCCACGGCGAACGCGGCGACGATGGTGCGTCGCGTGGCCGTCTCGGTCCGGCCTTCGATCGTGGCCGCGTCGGCCAGCGAACCCACTGAGGTGATCACGCACAGGCCACCAACGAGCGCCGCGGCGTTGCGCCACGTCTGGGCACTTTCCTCCAACACGATCGCCATCAAGATGAAAACGATCGGGGCCACCAACACGAAGAGCACATAGGAGTAGCGCGACGCGTTCGGGTTGTCGACATCCACGCGACCAACGGCAACGAGTCCGAGGAAAGGGATGGAGGCCAGGGCCAGGCCGACGATGCCGGGGTGGTCACGACGCAAGTGATCGTGATGGTGAACGGCGAGACCGAACAG
>JAYSTV010000524.1:0-5678 GCA_043719425.1 Acidimicrobiia bacterium
CGCCGAAATCTCCGGCAAGATGGTCGCCATCACTTCTCGTTTCCCCCAAAAAGACTCTTCCCCTGTCCACCACACAGACCCCGTCTCTCTACAAGCAGGAGCATCACATGCCTAAGGCCGTCGGTATCGACCTCGGTACCACCAACTCCGTCGTCGCCGTTCTCGAAGGCGGCGAGCCCGTCGTCATCCCGAACTCCGAGGGGGCGCGCACAACCCCGTCGATCGTCGGGTTCAAAAAGGACGGTGAAGTCCTCGTCGGTGAGGTCGCCAAACGTCAAGTGATCACCAACCCCGACCGGACCATTCGCTCCGTGAAGCGCCATATCGGAACGAACTGGACCGTCGACATCGACGGCAAGAAGTACACGCCCCAGGAGATCAGCGCTCGTACGTTGATGAAGCTCAAGCGCGATGCCGAGGCCTACCTGGGCGACACCGTCACCCAAGCGGTGATCACCGTGCCGGCCTACTTCGACGACGCCCAGCGTCAGGCCACGAAAGAGGCCGGCCAGATCGCCGGCCTCGAAGTGCTCCGCATCATCAACGAGCCCACTGCGGCGGCGTTGGCCTACGGCCTCGATCGCGAAGATGGCAAGGATCAGACGATCCTGGTCTTCGACCTCGGTGGCGGCACGTTCGACGTGTCGGTGCTCGAGATCGGCGACGGCGTCTTCGAGGTGAAGTCCACGAGCGGCGACACCCATCTCGGTGGCGACGACTGGGACCAGGCAATCATCGATTGGCTCGTGAAGGAGTTCAAGAGCACCGAGGGCGTCGACCTCGCCGCCGATCGCATGGCCACCCAGCGACTGAAGGAAGCGGCCGAGAAGGCCAAGATCGAACTCAGCCAGGTCCAGCAGACGCAGATCAACCTGCCGTTCATCACCGCCACCAGCGAAGGTCCAAAGCACCTCGACCTTTCGTTGACGCGCGCCAAGTTCCAAGAGATGACGGCCGGTCTCGTCGAGCGTTGCAAGATTCCGTTCGAGCAGGCCATCAAAGATGCCGGGCTCACCAAGAGTCAGATCGAGCATGTCGTGATGGTCGGCGGGTCAACCCGCATGCCGGCCATCCAGGACCTCGTCCAAGGTCTCACCGGCAAAGAGCCCCATAAGGGCGTCAACCCCGACGAAGTTGTTGCGGTTGGCGCCGCGGTGCAGGCCGGCGTGCTCAAGGGCGACGTCAAAGACGTGCTCCTGCTCGACGTGACCCCGCTGTCCCTCGGCATCGAGACCAAGGGTGGCGTGATGACCAAACTCATCGAGCGCAATACCACGATCCCGACCCGTCGGACGGAGGTGTTCACCACCGCCGACGACATGCAGCCGTCGGTGCAGATCCACGTGCTCCAGGGCGAGCGCGAGATGTCGATGTACAACAAAACACTCGGCAAGTTCGAGCTCGTCGATCTGCCGCCTGCGCCGCGTGGCGTCCCGCAGATCGAGGTCACCTTCGACATCGACGCCAACGGCATCGTGCATGTGTCGGCCAAGGACCGCGCCACCGGCAAGGAACAGTCCATGACCATCACCGGTCAGTCGTCGCTCTCCAAAGACGACATCAACCAGATGGTGAAAGACGCCGAGGCCCACGCCGAAGACGACCGTCGACGCAAGGACGAGGCCGAGGTCAAGAACAACGCCGACTCGCTCGTGTACCAAATCGAAAAGTTCGTGCGGGAGAACGGCGACAAGATTCCAGCCGACGACAAGACTCGGGTGGAAGCGGCCCTCGACGACCTGAAGAAGGTCAAAGACGGTGACGACATCGAGGCCATCAAAAAGGCCACCGACGCGCTCGGTCAGGCCAGCCAGGCCGCCACCCAGAAGCTTTATGAGGCCACTGCGGCGCAGCAAGGTGGCGCACCGGAGGGCGGCGCCGCGGGCTCATCGTCGGTGCCCGATGACGACGACATCGTCGACGCCGAAATCGTCGACGAGAAGTAAGCGCGCTGGCGTTTCGCTCATGAGTTCCGAAGAAACGAATACGCCGAGCGACGACGACGCGCGGCCTGAGCAGGCGTCCGCAGACGCCGGTTCGGAGTCCGTCGACGCGCTTGAGGCCGTGCTCTCGTTCGAAGAGCAAGAGCTGATGACCCTGCGGGCGGAGCGTGACGATTACCTCGACACGCTTCGCCGGTTGCAGGCCGACTTCGACAACTTCCGGAAGCGCTCGTTGCGCGATCACGAAGCCGCCGCCGAACGCGCCGGCGAGAAGCTCGTTCTTCGTCTCCTTCCCGTGCTCGACACGTTCGAGATGGCGCTCACCCACGAGGGCGCGGCCGAGGGCATGGCCAAGCTTCACGACTCATTGCTCACCGCACTCGAGGCCGAAGGGCTCGAACGTCTCGCCCCCCTCGACGAGCCATTCGATCCGTCCGTCGCCGACGCGGTCGTCCACGAAGACGCCGACGATGGTTCCGATGGGCCGGTCGTCAGCGAAGTGCTGCGCGCCGGCTACCGCTGGAAATCCAAAGTCGTGCGAGCCGCCATGGTCAAAGTCAAGGGCTAGTCGAAGCTGATGGCAACACCACAGCGTGAATGGTTCGAGAAGGACTACTACGCCACGCTCGGCGTGACGAAGACGGCCGTCGAAAAGGACATCACCAAGGCGTATCGCAAGCTGGCCAAGGAGAACCATCCGGATTCGCATCCGGGCCGCGAGGACAAGTTCAAGGAGATCAGCACGGCCTACGCCGTGTTGAGCGACGCCGACAAGCGGAAGTCCTACGACGAAGTGCGCGCCGCCGGACCTTCGGCCTACGGCTTTGGCGCGCCGGGCGGCGGCGCTGGTGGCTCGAGCTTTCGCGTCGACGACCTCAGCGACTTACTTGGTGGCGTCTTCGGTCGCGGCAAGGGACGCAAGGGTCAGCCTGGTCCACGTCGTGGCGACGATCTCGAAGCGGCGCTGACCCTGTCCTTCGCCGACGCCGTTGCTGGCGTCACCACCGAGATCAACATCGTCGGTCCCGGCCCGTGCGACACGTGCCACGCCACGGGTGCGGCGCCGGGCACGACCTCCACGATCTGCTCAGCCTGCGGAGGCCGCGGCTCGGTCGATTCCAATCAGGGCTTCTTCTCGTTCACGCAACCGTGTTCACGCTGCGGTGGTACTGGTATGCGGATCGAGGCGCCGTGTCCGTCTTGTCAGGGAACCGGTGGCACGACCAAGCCTCGTCGGGTCAAGGTCCGTGTTCCGGCCGGTGTCGACGACGGTCAACGCATTCGCCTCAAGCATCGTGGCGGGGTCGGTTTCAACGGCGGCCCTCCCGGTGACCTCATGGTCACGGTGCACGTCGGCGGGCACACGCTCTTCGGCCGCAAAGGCAAAGACGTCACGCTCAACGCGCCGATCACGTTCACCGAAGCGGTCCTGGGCGCAACGATAAGCGTGCCTACGTTGGACGGTCGCGTGTCGCTCAAGGTCCCGCCGGGCTCCAAGTCCGGCCGAGTCCTGCGGGCCAAAGGCAAAGGAGCGGCGGCTGCGGGCGGCGCTGGCGACCTCCTCGTGACCCTAGAAATCGCCGTCCCCGCCGACCCCACGCCCGAACAACGCACCGCCCTGGAAGCGTTCGCCGCGGCCACCCCCGACCCCCGTCCCCACCTGTCGTAACGTTCGTTCGCGAGAGAGGTTGCCCGAAGGAATGAGGGCAATCCACCTCCGATCGTCGTTCGGAGGTAACCGTCAGACCCAGAGCAGCGAAGCGAGGTGATTCAGGTGAACCCAGCCGACCCAGGACCCGAGTTCTCCCACGGAGCCACGCGGGCCGTCTACGTCATCAGTGTCGCCGCCGAATTAGCCGGTATGCACCCGCAAACCCTGCGGATCTACGAGCGCAAGGGCCTGCTGGAACCGTCACGCACCCCCGGCCGGAGTCGTCGCTACAGCCAGCGTGATATCGCCATGCTGCACCGCATCGCTCAACTGACGAACGCCGGTCTCAACCTCGAAGGGGTTCGCCAGGTCCTCGAGCTGGAGACGGAGAACGAGCGCTTACGGACCGAACTCGCGGCCGCGCACGCTGCCATCGCCGAAGCGGTTGAGGCCACCCATCGCCAGTACCGCCGTGACCTTGTCCCGCTCAACCTCCTACCGGACCGGCGCCTGTAGGGGTGATGCGACTTGAGCGGATGATTTGAGCGATCGTTTAACGCTACGTCTCGGCTTGATGAGAACGTGAGATTCCCTTCGTCAATGGAAAGCCATCTCCCATGCTCTTCTCTGCTGCTGTCGACATCGCAAGCCTCTCGCCAAATCAGTACTCGCTGATCTACAACCTGTTCTCGCTGGTGTTCGCAGCGATGGCGTTCACCTCGCTCTTCCTGCTGATCTCGCGAGGCACGGTGCTGCCGGTCTACCGAATGGCTGTCACCGTCTCTGCGATGGTGTGTGGAATCGCCGCATACCACTACTTTCGGATCTTCGAAAACTTCCGCGAGTCGTACCCCGCCGGCCAATCCACGGGTTCTGCCCATGCGCTCTCGAACGTTCGGTTCAACGAGGGGTACCGCTACGTCGATTGGCTGCTTACCGTCCCGCTCCTTCTCGTGGAGACCGTCGCCGTACTCGCCTTGGCGAAGGCCGTATCGAAAAAGCTGTTGTTCAAACTGGTACCGGCGGCCACGGCAATGATTGTCCTCGGTTACCCAGGAGAGATCGCCACCGCCAACTCTGGTCGAATCATATGGGGTCTCCTATCGACGATCCCCTTCGTGTACGTGATTTATGTCCTCTTCGTTGAACTCAGCGAGTCACTTCAGCGTCAGCCCGACGATGTTCGCCACACCGTTTCTATGCTGCGGTTGGCGATTCTTGGTCTGTGGGGTGTCTATCCGATTGCCTACCTGTTCCCCGTGTTTGGCGGTTCATTCTTCGGTGGAGCCGGTGGCTTCGTGTTGCGTCAAGCTGGCTACTCGGTGGCCGACATTCTCGCCAAAGCCGCGTTTGGGCTTGTGATCTTCAAGATTGCCCGAGCGAAAAGCTCGCACGACGATCCGGCGTTCGAATCGTCGCACTGACCGATAGAAACGCGAGTCGGCGGGTCTGTTGCCCGCCGACTCGCGTGTTTCAGATCGCGGTCGCGCTCTTCGCCAGTTCTGCCGCAGCAGCGGTTGCGGCGGCGAGGGCGCCAATGGCCGAAGCAGCCGACGCCGATCCCAGCTGCGCGTCGTAAAAGCGTGTGAAGGCGAAGCGTCCATAGACCATCGCCCCAACGACGGTGACCCCGAAGACCACCACGCCAATGCCAAACAGCAGTCCTCTACTCATGTCGATCCGTGCTCGCCGCTCAGGAGCAGTGCTCCGGCCGACAGGATTGACGGCACCCACAGGCCGACGAAAATTCCTTGCTGCTCATGACCGGAAAACCAAAGTCCGACGGAGAGAACAAGCGAGGCAAAGCTCGCCGCGGAGAACAGGAGTTTCACTCGGACGAGCGGGCGAGCCAGGAGAGCGAGAGCAACCGTTTGTTTGGTCGGGAGTTGCGTCGTAGTCGACAAGGTCAGCCCTTCACAATCGCACGCTCAACCGCATCGAGGCCGTTTCCAATTGCAAAAAATGTAGGAGCCCAGAGCCCAACAAAGATCCCGAAGCGCTCGGCATGAGCGGTATCGGTGTCCTTCTTGTTGTTCCAGATGGCGATGCTGGCCGCAACGGAAGCAAAGCCCAGCAGATAAGAC
>JAYSTV010000525.1:0-13748 GCA_043719425.1 Acidimicrobiia bacterium
ATGGCGCGGATCACGTCGACGATGTCATGGTGGCGAACGAGCTCCACATTCATCACTTCGGCAATCGCCTCGCGAGTGATGTCGTCCTGGGTCGGTCCGAGACCACCGCAGCAGATCACCGCGTCGCTCCGAGAAAGTGCGGTGCGCAGGGCCAACACGATGCGGGCCGGGTTGTCGCCCACCTTCGTTTGGAAATGCGAGTCGATCCCGGCGGTGGCCAGCTGCTCCCCCATCCACGACGAGTTCGTATCGACGATCTGCCCGAGGAGCAATTCGGTTCCGACAGCAACAACTTCGCAGCGCACGCCCCCATCCTGGCCGAACGCAGCCGTCATACGCGGCGCGCACCTGCCCGGCGGCGCCAGCCGAGCTCGACGGCGGGAGGGTCGGGCAAGGCGGGTAGCGTGGCAACCCGTGGGATTGCTCAACCGGGAACCAAAGGCTGCACGCCCACGAAAGGCCAGGCCGCCTCGCGTCTATCTCGATCGCGAGGAAACCAAGCAGACGATGCGGCTCAAACCCATCGAGCGCAACGTGGCCTATGTGGCCGCCGCCTACTGCGCGGTGGCGATGACGCTGATCCAGGTCTTCGTTCGCGGGACGGATCGCCTGTGGTGGCTGGGGATCAGCTATCTGCTTGTTGCCGCATTCGCCGTTCTCACGTGGCGCACCAACCGGATGTTCGCCGGTATCGGCGCCATCCTGTGCGTCTACGGACCGGCGTGGGGCAAGTTCGTCATTTTCGGCACGCCACTCTTTGGCCTCATGTTGTGGCTCACGTTCCGCATCTCGTCGGATCGTCGAAAAATGATCGAGGAACGCACCGCTCGGGGCGACTACGGCGTTGACCCTCGCACCGCCGCCGACCTGGCCCGCAAGGCCAAGAAGGCCGGCACGGCCGCCACCGAAACGGTGAGCGGCAAACCGCTGGCTCCAGCGTCGAAGCGCTACACCCCGCCAAAGCAGAAGCCCGCTTCCAGCAAGAAGTAAGCGCGCCGACTTTTAGCTACGACGCCGCGGCGCGTGGCTGACGGGCCGCCGCAAAGTACTGCGCTCCGCTCACCAACGTGAGGACGACGCTGACGATCAGCAGTGCATGACCGATCCACGACGCCTGCCGACCGACCCACGGCATGATCGAAAAGCCCACCGCACTCTGCTGGGTGAACGTCTTCCATTTGGCTGAACGACGCGCCGGAATCGACACGCCCTTCGTTCCGACCATGGCCCGGTAGACCGTGATGGCAATTTCGCGAGCGGCGATGAGCGCCACCCACGGCCAGGCGTAGACGCTCTTCCACACCAAAACGATCATCGCCCCGAGAGACATGAACTTGTCGGCCAGAGGATCGAGGAACGCGCCCGAGCGGGTCGTCCCGAAGCGTCGGGCCAGGATGCCGTCGAAGTAGTCCGTCCACGAGAGCACGATCCACAGCGCAAAGGTCCCGAGGTCGTACCGAAGGGTGGCGATTTGCACCAACATCACCGGGGTGAGGACCATGCGTACAACCGTGAGGGCGTTGGCCGGCGTAACAAACGCGCCGGCATCAAACCTGGGAGTACGACCGGGCTTGTCGATGGCGCTCACGCCATTCCCGCGGAAGCGTCGGCCGACGCACCGATCGGTGTGAGCTCCGCGGTGAGATCGGGACCGACGGCGCCAACCACGCGAACGGAATGGAACGTGCCCGGCGCAAGATCAGCGGGCACATGTACTTCGCCATCGATTTCCGGGGCCTCACGAAAGCTGCGGCCCACCCCCACCCGATCGACCAGCACCTCGATGTCGATCCCGATCAGTGCGTCACGCGACTGCGCCGTGATCACATCCTGGAGCTCCGTGAGCTCAGCCAAGCGCTCACGAACGAGTCCGTCGGGTACTGCGCCATCGAGATCGTATGCATACGTACCTTCTTCGCGGGAGTACGAGAAGAAGCCACACCAATCGAGCCGAGCCTCGCGCACGAACGACAGCAGCTGGTCGTGATCCTCTTCGGTCTCGCCCGGATAGCCGACGATGAAGTTCGAGCGAAACGCTGCTGACGGCTCGCGACGACGGATGTCCTCGATACGGCGGAGGAACCGGTCGCCATCGCCCCATCGACGCATCTTGCGCAGGAGCGGCTTGGACACGTGCTGGAGCGAGAGGTCGAAGTACGGCACACCCGTCTGCGCGCATATGACATCGATCAGCGCGTCGGAGAGATCACTCGGGTAGAGATACAGCAAACGCGTTCGACGAACTCGAGCAGCAACGGCCTCCACCAGTCCAACGATCGAGCCGGCACCCAGTTCAGTGGGCCGATCCTTGCCATACGACGCCAGGTCCTGGGCCACGAGCACGATCTCCTGCACGTCGAGGGCGTCGACCTCGGCCAGGATCTGGGCCACATCACGGCTGCGCTGGGGACCACGAAACGACGGGATGGCACAGAAGCCGCACGTGCGATCGCAGCCCTCGGCGATCTTGACATAGGCCCACGGGGCGGTGGACTTGGGCCGCGGGAGGTTCAGGAGATCGAAGGCCGGAACCGTCGCCGCCGACCGGGTCCGACCGAGAGCGACCGGCACCGCCGTCGAACTCGGGACGGCCGGGTGACCGTGATCGTGGTCGTGATCGTCGTGGAGCGCGCCACCGAAACCGACAATGCGATCGACCTCGGGTAGGGCCTGGGCCAGTTCGTCGCCGTAGCGCTCGGCCATACAACCGGTGACGACGATCCGAGCCCCGGGCTTGCGGGCATCGGCCAGGGTCAGGGTGACATCGATCGACTCCTGGCGGGCCGACTCGATGAACGCACACGTATTGACGAGGACGAGATCCGCGTCGGCGGCCGAGCTGGCGGGATGCATCCCATCGGCCAGCAACTTGCCCGTGAGCTTGTCCGAGTCAACCTGATTCTTCGGGCAGCCGAGGGTCTCAATCCAGAAGCGCTCGGACACGGGGCACCACGCTACCTGCCACCGACCGTGGGGCCGTCGAAGGGCCGCGCCACGCCTAAGGGGTGTCTCGCGACAAACCAATGCGACCAGCCGTTGCCATCTTCGCTGTTCGTTCACTTCGACCCAGGAGAACTTCGTGACCGCAACCTCGTTCGATCGTGCAACCAAGACCCGTCCCCTGCGGACCGCTTTGGCACGCGCGTTCGGAAAGTGGCTCGCCCTCGTTCTTGGCTTCGCCGCCATCGTTGTTGTCGGCGGACCGCGCCTCCTGGCGTTCTTCCACAACAGTCAGCCCTTCGCCGAACGCACCGTCGACCGCACCCAACCGGCCATCCTCCAGGCGCTGACCGACCTTGACGATTACCGGGCTGCCTCCGCCACGTTCGACATCGTGGTCGATGTCGAAAAGGACGCCCGTTGGATGCCGGCGGCATTGCGCGGCGAGCGCCAGGTCATGACCGCTCGGGGTTCGGTTGACGCAGGGGTGAACCTGGCCGGTTTGAGCTCCTCGGCCGTACTGGTCGATCCGATCAGCAAGGCCATCACCATCACGCTGCCCCACGCGGCAGCCCGTCGGCCCTCGCTCGATCTCGCGTCGACGCACATGGTCGTGCATCAACGGGGTCTGCTCGATCGCATCGGATCGGCGGTCGGCTCGGCACCGAGCGGCGAGAAGTCGCTCCTGGCCCTCGCCGAAACCAAGCTGGCCGATGCCGCCCGGGCTAGCGATGTGACCACCCGGGCCGAGCAAAACACCCGGGCCATGATCACCGCCCTCGTGACCGGACTGGGCCATCCGAACGTGCGCGTCAATTTCGCCGACGCGACGACGGCACCGAAGAACCTTCGCTTCGGGACCGCAGAGCCGCCCAGTCAGCAGCAGCGGTAGCCACACCATTGGCGGCCACCTCGGGCCTCGGGCGGCGATACTGGCCGGGTGGCCACGCTCGTTGAACGACTTCTCGCTGTCGAGCTGACGGGTGCCGAGCGACGGGTCGGTGATCTCATCGCCCGTGACCTACGGACCGTCGCTTTCGGCACGGTGGCCGAGATCGCGTTGGCCGCCAACACCGGGGGCGCAACCGTCATGCGGCTCGCCACCAAGCTCGGCTTCGATGGCTTTCGCGCGCTGCAGGATGCCAGCCGTGACGAGCTGACCCGCACGAGCCGTCCGGCCGCCGTGCGCGCCCGTCTTGACCTTGCTGGTTCTGACCCAATCGAGCGGGCCCTCGATGTGGAAATGGCCAACGTGCAGCGCAGCCTCACCGCGCTCACCCCGTCGCTTCTACGGTCGACGGTTGATCTGCTGTTGAAGGCTCGTCGGGTCGGCGTGGTCTCGAGCGACGCCACGTTGGGCGTCGCCACCGACTTCACCTCGCAGCTCTCGATGGTCCGCGCCGAAGTCGACCTCGCCGTCGGTTCAACGGCCGCCATGACGCGACGAAGTGCATGGCTGGGGGCGAAGGACGTCCTCGTGGCGTTCGACATCGCTCGGTACGAGGTGGCGGTCACTGCCGTTGTGGAGCACGCCCGTGCGCAAAACGTTCCGGTGATTGCCATCACCGACTCGCCGATTGCCGACATCGCCGCCTATGCCGTACACGTGCTCATAGCGCACACTGAGGGCCCGGGTCCCTTCGACAGTCTGGTCGGCATGTTGGCGATCACGAACGTGCTGGCGGCTACCGCAGTGTCCCGTCGAGGGGCGCCGGCCACAGCGCACCTCGATCAACTCGAAGCCACGTGGACGGAGCTTGGAACGCTGGCGCGCGAGTAGTGGCGTGTTCATTCCCGTTGCCAGATGAATGGAACATCTGTACCATTGGTGGATGATCTGCCCCACCCTCGATGCGCTCAGCTCTGACGGTTTTCTCGACGACGCCCGTCTGCATGTTGCCGAACTCGACCACGACGTTCGTGTCCAGGGCGTCCGCCGCGGGTTCGGCCAGCCGTTTGCCCATCTCCACGGCCTCCCCCTGGGCAACATCCCGGCGACTCCACTCGCCGCGGGCCACAGCACCAAAGACGACCGTACGAGCGAGGCCACGTTGCTCGGGGTGGCCCAACGACTGGGTGAGCCGGTCGGCTACGCCCAAGAGCACGGGGGCGACATCGTCCAGGATCTCTTTCCGCTGGCCTCGTCTGTCGGCCGACAGCTCTCGACCTCATCGGGGGTCGAGTTGGCCTTCCATACCGAGACGGCTTTTCATCCCCATCGCCCCCACTACCTGCTGCTCCTGTGCCTGCGAGGTGATGCCCAGGCGGCCACCACGCTGTGCTCGGTCGACGCCATCATCGACGAGCTCTCCCCGGCCACCGTTTCCGTCCTTCGTGACGCGCGCTTTCGCTGCGGGGTCGACGAATCATTCGGTGCCGGATCGCCGTGGGTTACTCCGCCCCACGCCGTGCTCGGCACTTCGAGCAAAGGTATGCACACGTTGTTGTTCGACGGTGAGCTCACCTTTGGGATCGATCGTCAGGCAGAAGACGCCATCGTTGAAGTGAACGCGGCGATTGCCCGGGCACGCACGTCAGTCACGTTGGCGACCGGCGACCTACTGATCGTCGACAACCATCGAGCCGTCCACGGCCGCAGCCCGTTCACCGCACGCTTCGACGGCACCGACCGTTGGCTGCAGCGGACCTTCGTCGTCGACGACCTTGCTCCATCAGCCGCTGAGCGCGCCGGCCGCGTGATCACCACGCAGTTCCGGTAATTCGTCAGCGCGCTGACGATCTGACATAGGTGAGCAGGACGGTGTCGTCGTTGAGGCGCGCCATGTCACCCAGAGCGAAGCGTCGGTCCATGGCGAAGCCAACGCCGGTGTGGTGAACGCCCGCGCCGAAGACGAACGGTTCAATCGTGAGCGAGATCTCGTCGACGAGATGCGCCGCCAGGAGGGCCCCATAGACCTGGCCACCGCCGACAATTGCGCATCGACGATGCCCATCGGCGGCCAGGCGCGCCACGACCACCACCAGCGGCTCGTCGGTGAACTCCAAGGCACCATCAACGGCCATGTCGGAGTGTTTCGACGGATCGCGCGTCCACACGACGCGTCGACGGGAGACGCGGCCCGACGAGACGGCGGCCGACACCGTAGCCAGGATGGAGGGCTGACTCGCCCGGAAGGTCTCGCCCCCCATGACGGACACATCGCAGGACCGAAGCACGTCGAGAAAGTGCTTGTGGTCCTCGGGCGAAGCCCAGGCACTCGTGCCCGCTTCGTCGTGGCGAGTGAGATACCCGTCGATCGACGTGACCGCCACGGCGACAACGTGCATGCGCGTCACTGGCCGACGAGTCGCAGGCCAGCCACCGGCCACGGCACGGCGATGAGGCGACCGATGGCCGACTGAGTGATGAACGCGGTCCGCAGGTCCGGACCACCGAACGCGATGTTCGTCGTCATGACATCAAAGACCGGCTCCGGCATGGCGACGTGATGCACGTCACCGGCTGGTGACACCACGGTGATGCCGCCGCGCAGCAGGGTGGCAACACACACGTTGCCGTCACCGTCAACGGCCAGCGAATCGAAGAGTTGGTAACCCGGAACACCAGCGAGGCAATCTCGCGCCGCGGCACCGGGGGCCAGCTCCCCGGGGGCGGTGATTTCTCGAGCGAACACTCGCCCGGTATGAGTCTCGGCCCAGTACAAACGATTGCCGTCGGGTGACAGACCGATGCCGTTCGGGGACTCCGTTGGAAAGATCATTTCCCGGCACGACGAGCCGTCGAGGCGGGCGTAGTGAATGCCGGTGCGATCGCTTTCCCGCGCCCCGCGGGTGCCATGGTCGGTGAACCACAACCCTCCGTGACCGTCGAGCACGAGATCATTCGGAGCCCGAAGGGGAACGATGGTTCCCTCGGCGGAGACGCTCGAGTTGTAGAGCGTGGAGATCGAACCCGTGGTGGGATCAACCCGCTGAATTGATCCGCCCACATACGAACTGGGTCGAGGCCCGGGGAACAGCATCGGACCGCGCTCGACCCATTCGAAGCACCCACCGTTGTTGCAGACGAAGAGCTCGCCATCGGGGCCGAGGGCGAGGCCGTTCGGACCGCCGCCCACCTCGGCCACGACTTCGACCGGGGACCACCCTCCACCGGTCAGCGGTCGAACCCGCGAGATCGTCCCGCGAGCAATCTCGACGAACAGCACCGAACCATCGGAGGACCAAACCGGACCCTCGGGAAAGCGCAGTCCCTCAGCCAACACTTCGTAGTCGTGCAGCTGCACATCGTCACTCATCCACCGCAACCTACCGGCTGACATACCGACCGTTGGCCCGTTGGCGACACGTTGGCGTCGAAACGACGTCGCCAACGAGACATCGTGTCGCCAACCATCCAACGTAAAAGTGGCTTCGACCCGACTACTTTCAGCCCAGCAGCTCGGGCCGGTACTCAAAGTGCATCGTGTCGAAGTGGAACCACTTCGCACCCCAAATGAAGCCGTGACGCTCGAAGATCTGTCCGATCGCGCACGGGATACGGTTGCGATACCCCTTCACTCCGCCGCTCCATCGCCAGTAGTCGGAGTACGCCACGTTGATGTCGAAGGCGATGCCGTAGCTGTGCATGCTGCGGACGTTCTCCCCAGCGATTCGTCTCCATAGGAAACCGCCAGCGGGCTTCACGAGATACGCCCGAAGCGACGGCTCGGCCGCCAGGTCCGCGGCCACGGCGCGAAGTTTCGCATCCACGCCGTTGGTCGTCGTGGCCTGCAGCGACGAGCCGAACCATGGCACCCGCACAAGGGTCTTGGCCACGGCGGCTTGGGAGTCGCCGTACATCGCGGCAAAGAAGGTGTCGTTGCGCAGCCGGCCGGGATCTTCGTCGGGCGCGGGCTTCGACACCGGGCAACCCGCGGGATAGGCAATCGAGAATTGATCGCCGATGGTGGCCACGGCCATGCGTTCTTCCACCGTTCCGGCGGTCGCGGCGCTCGTTGTTGCGACGGCGGTGCCGCGCACGATCATGGTTCCGGTTTCGTCGATCCGGACCGATTCGGGATAGGCCGAAGCCAGCCGCTTGGCCAGCGTCGAGGGACTTTCGGCGGCAGGCGACGGTGCGGCCCCGAGCACCGAAAACACGAACGCAGCCGCCATCTTGCGACGAATCATCCCGCCAGGCTAAAGCTCAACCGCAGTGGCGAAGCCGATGACGAGGGCGAGCTGGACCATGCCGAATCCGAACGTCCAGGGCGCATGGTCGAACAACGCGTGCCCGAGCATGGCCGCCAGAAGCGCAACCGCAAGCGGTCGACGGCGGCTGCGACGCACCACGGCGAACCCGACGAACCCGAGCGTCAGGGCACCCAGGGCACCGGATTCCGTCACGATGAGAAGCGCCACGTTGTGCACGGCCTGATCCTCGGTGGCCTTGGCGGCAATGTCCGGATACTTGTCACGCGTCGCCAGAAAGCGACCGGGGCCAACCCCGAAAAGCGGCCACCGTCGAATCATCGTCAGACTCTCGTCGATCATTCCGGCTCGACCGTTCGATGCAGCGGACACATCGGTAGTGACGGTGCGTTCGGCCTTGAACCGCCATCCGTCGATCGACGTGGCGGCGCCGACGCCGAACGCCAACACCACGGCCAGCAGCACCGGGCCGACCGTGCGGACGACCGTCGGTGCCGTACGACGAATTCGCAGGAGGCCGACTGATGCTGCGATCAGCAACGTCACGAGCGAAATCGCCCCGGCGGCGCCGCACGTGATGCCGACGATGACCGCTCCCCCGGCGGCGCCCGCCATGGCCCAGCGTCGCGAAACGAGCTGATGATGCACGCCAAAGACGCCGAGTCCGATGGCGACGAGACCCATGGCGGCAATTGGATGCGGACCATACGAGGTGCCCGTCGGGACAGGAAAGGCACCGAGCGTCTCGAACGGGATGCCGACTTCGCCGGGCACGCCGATTGACCGGCCAAGCGACTTCTGGGCCACGGCCACGGCCGCTTCGACAACGGCCCATCCCAGCCAGATTTTCGCGGCCGACGAACGGAACGCGGCAGGCGCGTGCGACAAAACATCGATCAAGGCAACGGCGCCACCGAAGCGCGTCACCGTCATCAACCCGGTCATGGCCGGATGCATCGCCAGGGAAATGCTAAGTGCACCTAGTACAGCGATGAGGCTCGCTGTAACTCCGACGCGCTCGGCCACGACCCGCCGCGCCAGAGTCGAAGCCCGGACCACCAGAAGGGCGACCAGGAGCACGTCGACGAGCTGAAAGATGACCCCGCGCTTCCACGTTGACGGGTCGCCCGAGACCACGAGGAACAGCGGAGCGACGGTCAGCGTGCACAGAGCAAAGACGTGACTGAATCGCTCGACCCCCGAGATGGCCTGAGCCTGGTGCCGCAGGGGCGCAGCAACGTTGGTCGGGATGACAGCAGTCATGCCCTACGTCCATCGACGTCTGGTGCGACGACCTGTAGCCGCCGGCGCCGCCTCAGTGCGAAGGAGCGAGACCGTGATACAGGTCGATGTACGACCCGGCCGGGGCGTCCCACGACCAGTCGATCGACATGGCATTGCGGATCAACGTCTGGCGTCGGCCTTTGACCCGCCAGGCCCGGGTGGCTCGGTGGAGAGCGTCGACCAGCCCGGCGGCGTTGACCGATCGGCAGACAAAACCCGTACCCTCATCGCTTTCGTCACCGTCGACGACGGTGTCGTGAAGACCACCGACGTCGGTCACGACCGGCAGGCTGCCGTAGCGCATGGCCTGCATCTGGGCGAGCCCGCACGGCTCGAACCGACTCGACATGACGAAGAGATCGCTCGCCGCGAACAATCGATGGGCCAACGCCAGGTCAAACCCTTCGACGAACCGCACCCGATCCGGCACGAGGTGTTCCACGGTGCGGGCGTTGGCCGACAGGGCGGGGTCACCGGCGCCGAGCAACACGAACTGGGCGTCGATACTCGGCAGGGCGACCGTTGCGTCGAGGGCGATATCGACGCCCTTCTGGCCGACGAGGCGCGTGACCATGGCGATCAGCGGACCGTCGCTGGGCGCCAGGCCAACTTCGGCCCGGAGCGCGTTGCCGTTGATTTGCTTGGCAGCCCCAACGTTGCGAAGGCGGTAGCGCTCCACGAGAGCGGGATCAGTCGACGGATCCCACGCCTCGGTATCGATGCCGTTGAGGATGCCCACCAACGCCGAGCCTCGTTCGGCCAAAAGCTCGTGCAGACCGGCGCCTTCGGTCACCGTGCGAATTTCGTCGGCGTAGTGCGGGCTCACCGCGACCACGCGATCGGCGATCGCGATCGCCCCGGCCAGCGGGTTGCACGAGTGCTCAACATCATATGCGCGCTGATGTTCAGCGCGCAGAGTGCTGAGCCACCCACGATCACACCAGCCCTGGTAGGCCAGGTTGTGGAGGGAGAGAACCGTCGGCATGGTGGCGGGCAGGAATCCAAGAACCGGCGCGGTATGCCAATCGTTGACATGGACAACGTCGACAGATCGACGGAGCGCCAGCACCGACGTGGCGGCGGAAAAGGCAAAGAATCGCTGATCGTTGTCGGGCCAACCGTCGGCCTCTCCCGGTGGCACGTAGGGATGTGGCCGTCGGATGCCCGGCACGTCGACGAGCGTGACCTCTCCGTAGCCTTCGAGTATTCCGGTGCGCGCCGAGCCCGGACCACCGGCCCACGCAGGGAGCTCAATCGCTTCAGTGACCTCGTTGCCCAAGACCGGGGAGAGCGGCCCGCCGTAGTCCGGGACAACCAATTCAACGGCGACACCGGCTCGGCGCAGCGCCTGAACAAGCCCTCCCGCGGCTTCCGCCAGTCCACCGACGCGAACGAGCGGGGCGAGTTCGGCCGTGGCAAACAGGACGCGCAGCGGTTTCGCCGGCGACATCAGACGAGCGACGCAGCCGCGGTCGGGATGCCACGGCGGATGAGCACGTCACCCATGAGATCAGCGAAGTTGTCTGCGAAGAACGCCGCACGGGTACTGGCGTCGGTCCCGGTCAATGCTTCGTCGAAACGCTTGAGCGGGTTGCGGCCACCCTCCACATGGGGAAAGTCCGAGGAAAACATGCACGTCTCGGCTCCTGCGTTGGCGACGATCCAGCCGGTGTCCTCGTGAGGATACGGAGTGACTCGAATCTGCCGGCGCACGATCTCGCTCGGCTTGGCCGACAGCGCTTGTAAGCGCGCTTCGTTCTTTCGGAACGCGCCGAACGCAGCGTCGAGGTTACGCATCCAACCGGGAAGCCACGACGCACCTTGCTCGATCACTCCCCACTTGAGACGCGGGAATCGATCGAGCACACCGTCGAAGATCAGTGCGCTTAGCGTCTGCATCGGCGGATTCGGGATGGCCATGTAGTCGATCGACCGAAAGTTCTCGGCGCCACCGTGGAAGTCGGGCACGGGCGGCAGGCCGTTCACGAAATACGTGGGCGAAAGCAACGGGCCGCCCCCGCCCACGTGGAACACGATCGGCGTTTCGGCGTCTTGGGCGATGGCCCACACCGGATCGAAGTCGATATGACTGGGCGAACGATCCTTCGGACACATGCTGGCGATCATCAAGGCGGCACACCCGAGATCAACGGCGTCTTGTGCAATCCGAGTGGCCTCGACCGGATCAGCCAGCGAGACGTAGCCAACCGGCAGGAGGCGACGGTCCGTGGAACAGAACTCGGTGATGGCGCGGTTGTGGGCAACCGACATCGCCATCGGCACGCCGGGGTCATCGTGATGCTCTGCGGCCGCCAAAGGGATCGAGGCGAACGTGTTGAACACGAGCTGGCTGGCGAAGCCAAGGTGGTCGAGAGCAGCAGGACGGTCGGCGGCGCGAAAAGCCCCGAGCGCGGCCCAGTTCTTTCGGAGCATGAGCTGCGAGCGGTCCTCGGCCCGGAACTCCGGATCGTCGTTGGCCTTGATACACCGCTCGAGGATCGAGTCGTTGTTGCGGCCGACGGTGTTGATGTCGAGCGGGACGGTCCGTCCGCGCCACTGCGGATCAAGGTGCGTCTCAATCCAGTCCGGCGTCTCCATCACGTGCGAGTCCGCGTCGTGGATGAACCTTCCATCGGCATAGGTCATGGGTCGAACTCTACGACGGACGCCGCGCCGTGGGCGGTGTCGGCAGGGTCACCCGTTGAGTGGCCCGGTCGACGTCCGGAGGCTCGCAGCGCTGCGACCGGCAAGCGAGGCAACGATCTCGGCGGCAATGGCCAGCGCCGTCTCGGCCGGGGTGCGCGATCCAAGGTCCAGACCGACCGGACCGTGGATCCGGGCGATGGTGGCGTCGTCGTGACCGTGCGTGTCCCGGAGGGTCGTTTCTCGGGCTTCCTGCGTGTGCCGCGACCCGAGCGCCCCGAGGTAGCCACAACGGCCTCGCAGCGCCGCGTCGAGGGCACCGCATGAGGCCGTGAGATCGTGCGACAGCACCACGAGTGCATCACCGGGCCCCAGCGCAGCTGCGGCTGCGACAAGGGCGTCGTGGTCCAGCCGATCCGACGCGACGGTCGTCGACCAGCCGAGCACGGTGCCTTGTGCGGCAAGGGCGTCGGCCAGGGCCGCTTCGCCGACGCACAACACTTTCGTCGCCGGGCGCATCAACGAAACGACCACGGGGCCGGCTTCGGTCATCACGGTCTTGGTGAGGTCTTTGGGGCGGGTGAGCATGGCGTGGGCGGCGGTGATCGCTTCGACGGTGATCGACGGATCACCAAGGTCGCCGTGGAGGGTGCCGTCGGGATGAACGGCGAGGCTGCGGCCGCAGCTCGGCCCGTCGGCCAACGTGGCGATAACCACGGGTTCACCGTCGGCCATCGAGGCCCACGCCGAGGCCGGGATGTCGTCGGCAGACTGGACGACGATTTCGGCCCGACCTCCGCAGGCCAGTCCGCAGCCGACGGCCGATTCGTCGGCAACCGACACCGCGAGCAGCACCGCGGTCCCCGGCTGCACCGTTGCCGCGGCCTCGGCGATCGCGGCCTCGGCGGCACCGCCCAGGAGCGAGCCGACCCGCTCTCCGGTAGCGGCGATGGCGAGTGCTTCGTCGGCCCGCCGTCCACCGAAACCTTGGAGCCCGACGAAGCGCGCCACCACAACGTCAACGTTCTCGGAATTCCAGCGGCGGACGGAGGCGGCGATGTCGATCACCGCACCAGTTTCCCTTGTTCCGTCGATCGTCGGGCCATCGGCCAAACTCGCGGGCGTGACACCGCTCCTGGAAACTGATCTTCGCATCGGCCATGGCCGCAAGCACGTGATCGCGCTCGTCGGTACCAACGGTGGCAAGTATCCCTACGGCACGTCGCTGCTCGTGTCGGGATCCGAGGAAACGCTCCTGATCGATCCGTCGCTGTCGGTGTCCGAGCGAGGCGGAGTGCCGTCGGAACGAGTCGATCGCATGCTGGTCAGCCATGCCCACGAGGATCACCTGGCCGGGTGTCACGTGTTTCCCGAGGCTGCCCTGCACGCCCATCACGACGACGCCCCGGCGTTGCGTTCACTTCGTGGTCTCCTCGATGTCTACGGCATGAGCCCGGAGGCCGAAGCGGTGTGGGCCCCGCAACTCGTCGACGATTTCCACTTCGAGCCGCGCCTTGATGCAACCGGTTTCGACGACGGTCAGATCTTCGACCTCGGTGGTGGTCTCCGGGTGGAAGTCGTACATCTCCCCGGGCACACCCGTGGCCACAGCGCGTTTCTCGTCGAACCCGAAGGCGTGTTGTTCGTGGCCGATGTCGACCTGTCGGCGTTCGGGCCGTACTACGGCGACCACTGGTCCGACCTCGAAGACTTCGAACGTTCGCTGG